>CALHPT010000212.1 GCA_938036405.1 uncultured Tannerella sp. | reverse complement strand
AAGTTGGGAGTTAATCTCCACCCCTTCAAATGCCGACTTCATGGCCCAAAAAGAGAGGGAGACGATACGTGGTATCGCCTCCCTCTCGCTGTTTACAGACCCGCGGGGCACGCGCGGCCCCACGGGATGATTACGGGTGAGATCAGTTGAAGATGTAACGCAAGCCGATCTGCATCTGCCAGCAGTTAGAACTGTTGCGATACGGCTCGTAGGGGCGGCTGTAAAGCTGCTTCTGCTTGTTGACGGTGTTGTAACCCATCGAGTAGGTGGGCACGCCGTTGGCGTCCTTGCCCTCGTAGCGGAGGATCTTGCCGTAGTTGCTGGGCGACGTGGTCTGCGTCACACCCCATGAGCTCTTCAGCAGGTTGCCGATGTTGAGCACGTCGAACGAGAGTTGCAGCGTGTGGATGGCTTTGCCCGCGCGCAGGCGGAAGTCTTGCGTCACCTTCAGGTCGAAGCGGTGCACCCACGGCAGGGCTGCGCCGTAAGCCTCGGCATACTCGCCCTTGTGGGCGCTCAGATACTTGTCTTGCTCCACGAAGCTCCAGAAGGCGTCAGCCTGCTGCTGGGCGGTGAAGCCGTTCTTGTCGACAAACTTCAGCTCGTCTTTCGTGCGGGGGATGTACATGAGGTCGAAGGAGACCTTGTCGCCGTTCATGTCGTTGCTGTAATAGTAGTTGTACATGCCCGAGGAGTAGGCGGCGTAGTAGAGGCCGACGGAGGTCGCGAAATACTTGCCGTAGTCCTTGCGATAGGTCAAGGAGGCGATGAGCTTGTCGGGGGTCAGATACTCCGAGTTGTGCAGCACGGCGTTGTTCGGGCCGTCGACGGAGTAGAGGTTTTGCCAGGTGGAGTAGGCTTGGTTGCCAGGCAGGCCGGTGATCTCTTTCGCCCACTGGTGGGTGTAGGAGAACATCAGGTTGAGGTCCTTGATCGGCTCGGCGGTCACCATGGCGTTGAAGGAGGCGCTGTAGCCGCGCGTATCGTTGTCGAGGATGACGGCGCCGCCGGTCACGTTCTTGTTCACTTCATAACGTCCCGTAGCCGACTCGCCGTAGTTCAGACGGTTGTCGGGTCCGGCAAAGCGACCCAGGTTGCCGTTGTTGACGATGTTCCAGTTACGCATCACGACGGCTTGCAGGTCTTTGTTGTACATCCCTTCCACGGTCAGGGTGAGGGGGAAGGAGACGGGCAGGCGATAGTCCACGGCCAGCGTGTTCTTCCAGATCTGCGGCATCTTGAAGTTGTCCGCAATGCCCACAACGGAGGCGCGTGAGGCCGTCGAGGCGGGATCGCGATAGATCGGCGTCGTGGGGGCGTCGAGGAGCTTGATCATCTGATCGACGTCGGTCAGCATGTTGTTCTTGAACTTCTCCAGCGTAGCGGGGTCGGTCACGGTGATCGTGTTTTGGATCATCGAGCTGTTGGTCGGCATGTTGGTGAGGAACACGAGCGGGATGCGGCCCGTGAAGACGCCCGTTCCACCACGAACAACGACGGAGCGATCGCCATTGATGTCGTAGTTGAACCCTACGCGCGGCGAGAGGAGCACGGAGGTCTTGGGCCATTCGCCGGTGTTGACGCGCGGCGACTGGAAGGAGGCGTAGTTCGGGTCGTTCTTGGCCACGAAATGGTCGCGCCAGTCGAGCTTCAGGTAGGCCTGATTCGTCTCGAGCTTCGTCAGGAAGTTCATCATGTCCGCACGCAAGCCGTAGGTCAGTTTGAAGCGGTCGGTCACGTTCCATTCGTCTTGCAAGAAGAGGCCAGACTGCACGAAGGCTACCTCGGCGATCGGGTTCTTCTCGCCATTATAGCCATACGTCAGACCGAAGGCAAGGGGCGCGTTGCCCGCCTTGAAATCGTCGAACGAGGCATACTTATAGTAACCCGTTCCGTAGCGCATGAAGGAGTTACCCGCCTTCTGATACTCCACGTTCAGACCGCCGATGAGGCGATGGCTGCCGAGCGTCCACGTGATGTGGTCTTGCAGGTTCACGACGTTGTTCTTCACCTCGTTGTTCCAAGTAAAGAGCTCGTAGCCAGCCGACATAAAGGCGTCGCCCGATCCGTCCCAGATGTCGATGAAGGGGAAGGGCTTGGAGTTGGAGCTGCGCTTGTCGTGGATGTCGGAGTAGGTGAAGAGGATGCGGTTCTGGAGCGTGTTGCTGAAGCGGCTGTTGAGCTCGCCGGTAACGGACCAAACGTTGTTGTCCATGCCATAGCAGGCGTTGCGGAAGGCCATCGCCTTATCCGAAAAGCGGTTTGATGTGGCGCGCGATCCGACAGACGAGGAGCCGTTCGTGGCATTCATGTGCGTGTTCGTGGTGTAGTTGAAACGCACGCTCAGCTTGTGGGCGTCGTTGATGTTCCAGTCCAGACGGGCCAGGGCCTTGTAGTTCTTCGTGCCGCCGTCGCTGAAGTCGGTGTAGGAGCCGGGCTCGTAGCCGTACTTATCGCGGAGGATCTTAGCGAAAGCCTCCGTGTCGGCCGCCGTGACGCGTGAAGTCTGCGTGGCGCCGTTGCCTACGCCGTCGGAGGAGACGTGATACTTCGTGATCGGGTTGGGCGAGTTCTCATACTCTCCGTTGATGAAGAAGAAGAGCTTGTTCTTGATGATCGGGCCGCCGAGCGTGAAGCCGTACGTCTCGGTGCGTTCGCGAGCGCGGTCGCCGAGGTCGTAACCGTCGACGGTGTTACCGCGCAGGTTCTCGTTGCGGTGGTAGGTGTAAGCCGTACCCTTGAACGTGTTCGTACCCGACTTGGTGATGGCGTTGATGCCGCCGCCCATGAAGTTCGTTTGGCGCACATCGAAGGGCGCTACAACCACCTGAAGCTCCTCGATAGCGTCGAGCGAGATCGGGTTACCGCCGCCGGGCAGGGTGCCCGAGAGGCCGAAGTTGTTGTTCAGGTTGGCCCCATCGACGGTGAACGTGTTCGTACGTCCGTCGCGGCTGGCGATCACGGTTCCGCCGCCCGAGTAAGGCGACATACGCGTGAAGTCCGTCAAGCTGCGGTTGATGGAGGGCAGGAGCTGAAGCTGTTGCTTGGAGACGTTCGTCGAGGCGCCCGTCTTCATACCGGAGAACTTCGACGTGGAGGCGGTGACAACCACTTCGCTCAGCGTAAGGTCGTCGCGAAGCACACCGTCCAGAGTGGTCATCTCGCCCAATCGGAGCGTCACCTCGCGATACTCGACGGACTTCAATCCCACGTAAGACATGGTGATCTTGTACGGCCCACCGGGGCGCATACCCTCGATGGTGTAGCGACCGTCGACGTTCGTGACGGCGCCGTACTGCGTGCCCGAAGGCTCATGCACGGCCACGATGGCGGCGCCAATGAGCGCTTCGCCCTCCTGGTCTGCGATCTTTCCGCCGATGGCGGACGTTGTGATCTGTGCCGATGCAATGGCTGGCAAGATCACTGCTAACAATAGCAGATAAATTCTTTTCATGATCAATCGTTTTTTTAGTGTATGACAAATGTAGTTAGAGACATGGAGAGGGGCGGGCCTTGAGGGGTCCACCCGGATCAAACGAAAGGGGCGGCGACGAAGCCTTCATGCACTTCGTTGCCACCCCTTGCTTTTCTATTCTTCGATCAGCTTAGTCCGCGGAGCTTGCGGAGCAATCTCTTTGCGGCTGCGGATGTATTCAATAATGGTTTCTTCGGACGACTTGCCCGTGGGCTTCGCGGCGCGCGCATGCGAGAACTTGTAGGCCGACACGATGTAGTCGTTCAGCGCCACGCGATAGTATTGGCCCTCCTCGAGCGGTCGGCCGTCGGGGAACGCCATCTCGATGCGATCCGGCTCGCCGTTCTTCGTGTAGAGCGTGTAGGTCATGCCCGAGACGAGCAGGTCGACGGCATGGCGACGCTTGTTGTAACGATGCGACACGCGGATCAGGTCGCGCATCTCCGCCGGCGTCAGCTCCACCACGTTCACCTCGTTGCCGAAAGGATCCATCTCGTAGACCATCTTGGCCGTCATGTCGCCCGGCTCAAGCGCCCCGATGCGTATGCCGCCGGCGTTTTGAAAGGCGAAATCGGCCCCGTTCATGGCCGCTTCGGCGTCCGTCACCAAGTTGCCGAGCCCTTCCTTACCCTCGATCCGCGCCGTGACACGGCCGATCACTTCGTTCAGCGGCGACTCGTCGTAAAACTTCTTGATGGCGGCCTTCACCTCCGTGTCCTCCGCCTTCATGCTGGCCACGGGGATCAGCCGATTGCGCCGCGCAACGACTTTCCGTCCGCGCAGCGTCAGCTCCGTACGCCCAACGTATTGTAGGTATTCGCCCGCCTGGGTGATCAGTACGCCGTTGACCACTACGCCCGTGTCGAGGCGCGTATGCGAATGCCCGCCCACGATCAGGTCAAGCTCCGGCATCCGCTCGGCGAGCTTCTTATCCTCCTCCACACCCATGTGGTTGAGGGCGAGGAAGACGTCGCAACGCTTCCGCATATCGCGCAGCTTGGCGAGCTCCTCGACCGGTTCGGTGAACGTCAGGCCGGCGAGGCGCCCCGGGTGCGACGACGGGATGAGCCGCCCGCTGATCGCTTCCACCTGTATGCCGGAGATGATGCCGAGGCGCAGGCGTCCGACCCGGATCACCGTCGACGGTTCCGGCTGACGGATCTCGGCGCCCTCGCCGACGTGTAGGTTGGCGCAGAGGAAGGGGAACCGGGCCTGACGAATGCGTTCGGCCAGGACGTGTTGGCCGTAGTCGAACTCGTGGTTTCCGACGGCCGATGCGCGGTATCCGACGCGGTTCATGAGGTCAATGATGGGGTAGCCCTTACCCGGCCGATCGCAATGATCCACCACGGGGTTGCCCGAGAATAGGTCGCCACCGCTGAGCACGACGACGCGCCCCGGGTGTGCCTTTTGTTCTTGGCTGACGAAGGCGGCCACCTTCGCATAATCATCGATATGCGCGTGCATATCATTCGTCGAGAGGATGACGAGCTGAGTCTCTTTCGTCGTGCTACAAGCTGCGAATCCGACGGCGATCATCCATAGAATGAAGATCCTTTTCATGCGTATAATCTCTTCTTGCTGTTGTTTCTT
>CALHPT010000211.1 GCA_938036405.1 uncultured Tannerella sp. | reverse complement strand
CCTGTTGGAACGTGATTACTGATTTCAAAATGAAAGTCATTCTCTATCTTCTCCTCGCCTCTCTCGCCGTACAGGCTGTTGCGCACGATCCGCTGCTCGATCGAGCGCACATGAAGTGCCTCTACCGTTATGTTTACCTCAATGATACGTTGACAGGAAAGACCGATGATGATCTGCTCGTCTTACAAATCGGGACAAGGATCTCCAAGTGCTTTAGTCATTACAGTAACCAAGTCGATTCCCTCTCTGCGCTCCAGAATGGGAACATGATGCTGGGAAAAATAATTAGCGACGCCATGAATAATGGCGAATTTATGCGGGGAAACTATCCCCACAAGCGTCTGAAGACCTACATTTATAAGAATTATCCCGAGGGACGCATGACAGTGACCGATGGGCTGATTCTACAGGACTATCGCTACGTGGATTCGCTGCACACGCAGACGTGGACGATGGGCGACAGCACGCGCGAGGTGTTAGGATATACGTGTCAGCAAGCGACGGCCAACTTTCGCGGTCGCCATTGGACGGCTTGGTTCGCGACGGACATCCCCATCAGCGACGGCCCCTGGAAGCTCGGCGGACTGCCGGGGCTGATCCTCGAGGCGTATGATGAGGGGCAGCAACATATGTTTACTGCCGTCGGCTTAGAACGGGTGAAGGATGAACTGATCATTTTTAATCGACCGTTTGGAGGTAATCATAGATATGAGCAGACGAACCGCCTAGATTTCCTACGTATGGAGCGGCGATTCCTGATGGATTCCAATTCTTTTATCCAAATGGAGACAGGTATTGACTTGCTTAGCGATGAACCCAATCAAGTGAAGCGATACGACCTGTTAGAACGTGATTACTGATTTCGTAAGCGATGAAGACGACCGTTTTTCTCTTACTTTTTTCTGCGCAAGTCGTGGCGCAACATCACACAAAGCTTAATCCGGCCACGATAGAGGTGCATTATCGCCACACGATGCAGCGCGACACGGTGAGACGGCTGGCGACATCCGACTTTCGCGGTCGCCATTGGACGGCTTGGTTCGCGACGGACATCCCCGTCAGCGACGAACCCTGGAAGCTCGGCGGACTTCCGGGGCTGATCCTCAAGGCGTACGATAAGGGCCATCAATATACGTTTACAGCCGTCGGGCTGGAGCGGGTTGCAGAGGAGCCGATCGTCTTCACCCCTTCCGGAGAGAAGAATGGCTACCGGACGGTGGACAGGCGTGCTTTCCTCAAAGCGGAAATGTTCGATTTGACGCACGGCGGTGCACTCGGCGCCTCGGGTCTGAAGTCGACGGACTACGAGCCTGTATATATGGATCTGATAGAGAGAGATTACCGGTGATGAGACACTTTCATCGCAGCGCATCTGCTGCGTTACCTGCGATGCTCTGGCTCGGTCATGTGCGTAAGCACACTCCCATCGTCATCGGTCTGGGATGCCTTGCATCTGCACTACGCTGCAAGGTCGCGTTTCGTACGTTCCTGATTTCGTTAGCCCTCATGATGGCCGTCGCGGCCACGGCCCAGCGGGTGACCCTATCGGGAACGGTGACCGACGGCGCTAACGGCCAACCCATAGCGGGTGTGCTCGTCACAGTGCGCCCTTCCGGAGCGCAGAAAGTGCTGGCGTTCACGCAAACGATGGCTAACGGACGGTTTGAAGTGACGCTGACGGCCGACGCGACCGATCGCGTGCTCCACTTTTCGATGATGGGCTACGCCGCACGCACACTCCCGATCGAGAAAGGTCGGACGACGTACGACGTGACCCTTAAAGAACAGGCCACACCGCTGCGGGAGGTCGTCATCCGCGCTCCTAGCATTCACGAAAGGGGGGACACCATCACGTATATCGTCTCCCGATTTGCGACAACGGCCGACCGCTCGCTAGGCGACGTCCTCAAAAAGATGCCAGGCATCGAAGTTGAGAAGAGCGGGGCCATCACCTACAACGGAAAGGCTATCAACAAGTTCTACATCGAGGGTAAGGACATGCTGGAGGGCCGATACGGCATAGCGACGAACAATATCCATCCCAGCGACGTGGGTAGCGTGGAGGTGATGGAGAACCACCAACCGGTGAAAGCGCTGGAGAACATTTCTTTTTCTCAAAACCCGGCCATCAATATCCGGTTGAAGGAGGACGCTAAGGCGCGCTGGGTGGGGACAGCCAAAGCGGCCGTCGGCGCGAGTCCTTTCCTTTGGGAGGGAGAGCTGGCGCTGATGCGTTTTAAGCGGAAATCGCAAACGTTGAACACGTTGAAGTCGAACAATACGGGTCGCGACGTGACGCGTGAGGCTGCGTTGCTCATCGACGGCGAGCGTTCCGAATCGGCTCTTATGGAGCATATCGACGTGTCCCCTGACCGCCTGCGGGCTATCGATGGCGACCGCAGTCGTTTCAACCGTTCTCACCTCGTGACGACAAACAACCTCTGGGGCGTGTCCAAAGATTTTGACCTCACGTCGCAAGTTACCTATGGCAACCACCGCCTCACGTCCGACGTGACCAGCAGCCAGACGTATTTCCTCGATGACTCGACCGTTTTCACCGAATCCGACGAGCACACCCTCAGCCGCCGCCACACCTGCACGGGCGATATCACGCTGACGGCCAACACCCCGTCCTTATACGTGCACAACAAGCTACAAGTCGACCTCCGGTGGGACGACACGCAGCAAACCGTCCGTGGAACCTACCCCAACCGTCAAGCAGCCACGCTCCCCCGCCGTTCCTTCTCCGACGAATTGGATCTGATCCATCGCCACGGCCGTCGCGCCTACTCACTCCGCTCGCTCAACGTCTACCGCGCCCATCCGCACCGCCTCACCGTCCGCCGGAGCGACAGTGACGAGCAGCAACAGCGCGTCGAGTCGTCCGTTTTTTACACCCACACGCATACGGCGTTCTCGTTCTATTTCGACCCCGTCGCCCTCTCCCTGCGCGCGGGTCTCGTCGGCACCTGGAGGAGCTTGCGCAGCGCGTTGACCGGCCTCTCGGACTCGCTCGGCAGCCTCCGCAACGACATGTCGACGCGTCGCCTCCGCCTGTACGTCTCCCCCGAGCTGGCGTACCGTCACGCCGACCTGGAGGCGACCGTCCGACTGCCGCTCTCCCTCCTCCCCTATCGCCATACGGACCACATCACCAGCCGCACGACCACACGCGGACACCTCATTTTTGCGCCCACGGCTTACATCAACTGGTATCTCACCTCGCGACTCACCCTGTCCGTCGACGGCCGCCTATCCCCCATCGCGCCCGATGAGCAAACGTTTTACGAAGGCCTTATCCTGCGCGATTATCGCCACCTGTCGCAGGGACTCATCGACGACCATTTGGGGCAACACATCTCGGCCGACATCACGCTCCGTTACCGCTATCCGCTTCGCGCGCTGTTCGCCCACGCTTCTGCTAGTTACATGCAGCGTCGCCGGACGCACACCGTCGACAGCCGTTTCCTCGGCGCTTACCTCCTCCAGACGACCATCCCAGAGGCCACCGACACTCGATCATGGACGGCCGACGCCAGTCTGAGCAAGGGTCTCGACGCCCTTCGGAGCATCGTCACCTTGAGCGCCAGCTTCCTCTCCACCCGAGGCACGGCCTACCGCAATCGCGTGCCCACTTTTTTCACGTCTACAAATCGCGACGCCAGTTGTAAGCTCTCCACCCGTCTTGCGACATGGTGCAACACCGCCTACGAGCTCTCGCTCTCCCAGAGTACCGTTCACGTCGACCATCCCAACCTCCGATCCTCCTACCTTGACCTTTCCCAACGTCTCACGCTATACCTCATCCCGCATCGTATGTGGAGCCTACGCCTCACGGCCGAGCACTACAGCAACGAAATCGCCCCCCGCCTCCGCAAGCAACTCCTCCTGGCCGACGCCGAGCTGACGTGCAGCCTGAAAGGTGGCTGGGAGGTAAACGTTTCCGCCCGCAACCTCTTCAACCGCCGCACCTACGCCTACACCCTTTACGACGGCCCGTCGACATTCCGCAAATCCTATCTCCTCCGCCCACGCAACCTCACCGTCGGCCTCTTCTTCCGCTTCTGACGTCCCCTCCCCCACCCGACAACGCC
>CALHPT010000210.1 GCA_938036405.1 uncultured Tannerella sp. | reverse complement strand
TTTGATTGTAGTCAAGAGGCATATTTGTTTCGTGATTTACCGTTTGATTGTGCTCAAATCGTATTTTTACTTACATGTTAGCGCATTTGATCATGTTCATAAGTTCTCTCATGTTAGTTGTTGATTGTTTTGATCGTCTATGATAGATGTACTAAGCAACAATCTGGCTATTTATTTTTGAGTCAAAATAGATCGATGAATGGTGTCTGGTAGATCGGAGCATATACATGATCACAAATTTGAAACATGTTGCGATGCTACGCCGTTCCGGTATGCCCTACATAAAATAAGAAGAGGAAAGATCGCATCCCCGCGGAATGCCACCTTTCCTCTCTTTTTTATGCAGCGGATAAACGGGATGGGCTAAACGGTTACGATGGATTTTCTCCCTTTTCAATGTACAATGTACGCGAGGGGAAGGCGAAGTTAAGCCCGGCTGCATTGAAGCGCGAGAGTATATCAAAGTTGACCTTTGTCTGCGTCTCGAAGATGTCAGCTGATTTACGGATGAAGTAAATGAGTCGGATGTTGAGCGATGAATCAGCAAAGGCAAGGAAGGCCGTCGTGACGGTGCCTGGTTCCACGCCTTCCACGCGATCAGCCACCCCGCCGAGGATGTCCATCGCCTCGCGCATTTTCTCTGGCGAGGTATCATAAGTAAGCCCCAGATCAATGACGATACGTCGTCCGGGCTCGGAGGAGATATTCGTCACCACGGCGTCAATCAACTTCGAGTTGGGCAAGATCACTAACCGGTGATCGTAGGTGCGAAGGCGTGTGCTGCGAAGGCCCACGTCTACTACAGTCCCCTCCGTATCGTCAATGCGGATAATGTCACCAATCTGAAACGTTTGGTCCGTGAAGATGGTGATGCCACCAAAAATGTTCTTGATTGTATCCTGCGACGCCAGGGCGAAGGCCATACCGCCGATGCCGAGTGTTCCCATCAATGTCGTGACGGTCACCCCTACGTTATGTAGGGCCGTGATGATGCCGATAGTCCACACGACTATTAATATGCCGCGCTTAATCAGCGGGATGAGATGCGTATTGATGTTCAATCTGGACGCAGCCGACCCGTCGCTCTTGATGAAAATTAATTCGGTCATGCGAGCGAAGACACGCGCGAAGAGCCACGTGATATTTAGCGTGACGAGCACTTCATACGCGGTGTACAGCAAGTTGTGAAACTTAGCTCCGAAATCCAGTCTCCCCAGCGAGATCCATACTGCGAATAGCATCACGCCAAGCAGGATGGGCGGCTCGAGTGCCTCGGAGAGCAAATCGTCGATGCGCGTACTGCTGCGCGCCGTAAAGCGGCGGATCACGCGCCGGTTAATGATCGAAATGAGTTTGTTGAGAATCAGTGCGCCGACGATGATCAGCAGCGATATGCCCCAGTCTCGGAGCGAATTCCCGTAATAGAGTTTATCCCACATGAAGGTTAGAGGTTTTGTTGATGATGTCTTGCACAACGAGGCCGGAGAGTGTGAACCCGAAGATGGCCGTGATGTGCGCCAATGTTCCGTTGATGCGTGCCTTACGGGCATCCCACGTAGAAGTTTGTGTCGCGTTGGCACTGTCGGACGGGGCGGGCGGTGTCCCCCGGTTTTCAAGCACTTCATCGCTGTACACGCACAGGAAGTCCCGCGCGGGTGGTTCGCCTTGTTTCAGCCGACGGCGCAGCGCAGCCGCCAGTGGGCAGCCCGTCACGCGGCGGAATTTAGCCACGCTGATTCGCTGTGGATCGGCCTTGAGCGCGGCGCCCATGCTGGAGAAAAAGGTGGCCTGCGGCATGCGCGTAGCCGTGCGGATGAGGTGCACTTTTTCCTGGAGGCTATCGATGGCATCAATGATGTAATCGTATTGCTCCAGACCAAACGACGCCACGGTGTCAGCATTGTAGACACCTGCTATGGCCTGAATCGCGGCCTCAGGGTTGATCTCAGTGAGGCGCTCCTTGAGGACGTCCACCTTCACGCGGCCTACCGTGCGCATCGTGGCCGGCAGCTGACGGTTGACGTTGGTTAGGCTCACACAATCGGAGTCCACCAGCGTCAGCTGGCGGATGCCCGAGCGCACTAAGCTCTCGGCGCACCAGCTGCCCACGCCGCCTACTCCGAACAGAATCACGCGCGCGCGCTCCATCCGTTGCATGGCCTCGCGTCCGATTAGCAGCTCTGTGCGGTCAAACGGAGTTTCTTCTTTCATAGATGTACTTAAAACAGCACCCCTAAGGACAGGCTGAGTCCGCTCATGCGTCGACTGATGCGCATAGGGGCAGGGGGCGGCATCGCGGCGCCGTAGGTGTAGGCGCCAAGGTGGGAGTGCTGGCTATGCATGCCGTATTCATAGCCCACATCGACGGTGAGGCGGTCAATCCGCACCTCCAGTGCGGCGCAGACTGACCAATGGCGCGGCGAATCATCACCGCGGAAGTCAAAAGAGGTCTCGGGGGTGTCAGGCGTAAGGCGTACACGATAATTGTACTTCATTTTTACCCCACCCATGAGGCTCAGTGCGAAGGGCCGCTGCTGCACGATGTGGCACCCGACCATGAGCGGGCCTTCCAGACGAAGCTCGTGCAGCGTCAGCTGTTGCGGGAAATAGGCCTCGGACAGGGCGCCCGGGGATGTCGAGAGCAGGTTAAACCCGATGCGGCTCTCCGATGTGCCCCACGCCACGGACGGTTGCAGGAAGACGCGCCGGATCCCGATGCGGAGCGATACCTCGGCGGTGTATCCCACACGGGAGTGTACCGCCACATCGCTCACGGTTGTCCCTGCGCCTCCCGGGCGCACCGCCGTGATACTTGGCTGCAAGGCAGACAGACCCACCTTCACCCCCAGACGCAGGCGGTCGTTACCGACCTCCGCCGTCTGAGCGCGCGCTCCGGCCATGCAGAGCATGGCGCAGAGCAGCATCTGTATGGTCCGCACTGTGCGTCGTGGGCCTCGTCCGCCGTTCATCAATCCGCTACTTCAGTACGATCTCGTCGCGACGAATCTTGCGCTCACAGTAGCGACACTGCACGGTGCCCTGCTCCTTGTCGGTGACGTAGAATCGCGACTTCATCGGTTCATTGTTCGTGATGCATTTCGGGTTGTTGCAACGAATGATGTCCGTCAGCTCGTCGGGCAGCTCCACGCGACGTTTTTCCACCACTTCATAGTCGCGGATCGTGTTCAGCACCACATTGGGCGCCACTACGGCGATGCGGTTGATCTCGTTCTCCTCAAAAAACTTATCTGCGATCTTGATCACGCCCTTGCGCCCCATCTTGGAGCTCTTTAGATTATTCCCGATCGTGATGCGATGGTCCATATGTTCAAGACCTAATAGTTGCGCCACCTTGAAAAGGTGCTCCGATGGAATATGGTCGAGGGCCGATCCATTCTCGAGGGCGGCCACTTGCAGTTCGGTTCTTTTTTTCTGTTCAGACATGGGTCGTATGTATATGATATATGTATAAGCGCGGTAGGGTGGGTTAGTCGTCTACTTCAATGCCGAGCACATCGCAGATGATCGCTTCGCGGGTAAAAAGTCCGTTGCGAGCCTGCTGAATGTAGTAGGCCTTGGGACTATCGTCCACGTCGTACGAGATCTCGTTCACGCGTGGCAGCGGGTGCAACACACGTAGGTTCTCCCGCGACCCGTCGAGCATCCGGCGATGCAGGATGTAGACATTTTTTACACGCTCATATTCCATAAGATCCGTGAAGCGCTCCCGTTGCACACGGGTCATATAGAGTATATCGCTCTGGTTGATGATCTCCTCCGAGAACACGGTGTGCTCATGAAATGTGATGTTGTGTGCTCGACAGAACTGCTTCTGCTCCTCCGGCATAGAGAGCTCATGGGGCGCAACGAAGTGGAACGTCGGATTGAAGTGCGACAGGCCGACGATCAGCGAGTGGACCGTACGACCATATTTCAGGTCGCCCACCATCGTCACGGTCAAGTTGTCCAGCCTCCCTTGCGTTTTCTGGATCGAGTAGAGATCGAGTAGCGTCTGCGAGGGGTGTTGGTTGGCGCCGTCGCCAGCGTTGATCAGGGGTACGTCCGTCACCTCCGAGGCGTAGCGCACGGCCCCCTCCAAATAGTGACGCATCACGATGACGTCCGCGTAGTTACTGACCATGAGGATGGTGTCTTTGAGTGTCTCGCCTTTGGTGGAGCTGGTCGTAGAGGCATCTTGGAAGCCAATGACGCGTCCGCCGAGCCTATTGACCGACGTCTCAAAGCTGAGCCGTGTGCGGGTCGATGGCTCGAAAAAGAGCGTAGCTACGATGCGTCCCCGCAGTAGGTCGCGATTCGGACGTGCTTCAAACCGGGCGGCATTGCCGATGATGCGCAGAATGTCTGCCTTCGTACATTGATCGATGGATACTAAACTTTTATTCAGCATGACAGGGGTATTTTTTCGTGCGGCAAAAGTAGAAAAAGGGGTCGGCGGCCTGAGTCAGCTTCACATTTTTACCGAGGTCGCTCGGATTTAGCTCCGATATACGTCGGACGACGGGGCAAGACGATGGTGTTTTAGCCGAGCGACGACGGACGGGAGATGCAGCTCAAATGCTGCTTTTGCACCGCATAAAAACGCTCTATCTTTGCCCCGACAATTTGAGGCGGCTCATTCAGACCGTTCCAATGCGTTGAAAACCAAATAAACTATACATCATTTTATGGGATTGATAAAAGAGTTCAAGGAATTTGCCATGCGCGGCAACGTGCTCGACATGGCTGTAGGTATTGTAATCGGCGGAGCCTTCGGCAAGATCGTTTCCTCGTTTGTGGAAGACATCCTCATGCCGCCTATTGGTGTGCTGATGGGAGGTGTGAACTTCTCCGACCTGAAGGTTGTCTTCAAACAGGCCGTGATGGATGGTGAAAACGTGGTCACACCAGAGGTTGCGTGGCGTTATGGCAACTTCATCCAGGTTGTCTTCGACTTCTTGATCATCGCCTTCGCTATTTTTATGCTGATCAAGGCCGTCAATAAGTTCAATAAGAAGAAGGAGGAAGCCCCGGCAGCGCCCGAGGCACCACCTGCTGATGTGCAGCTGCTGACAGAGATCAGAGATTTGTTGAAGAAGTAAAGACTTACCAAAGAAAGAAACCGGGATCCTCTTCCCGGTTTCTTCGTTTATATAGGTTACCAGATAGGCGCACAGTGCAGCGTGCTACACGTCGAGAAATGATCGAGGCCAACACACCAACAGTTTGGCACCACCGCGGGAGTCTCTCTGCAGCGTGAGTGTGAGTCCTCCCTCGGTATGTCAAATGCCGGCTCATTGTTGACCCAGCGGCCCCCTTACAGCGTTCCGCTGTCGAACAGTCGACGCTCGGCCAACGCCTCGTACTTCGTGCCCGGCCGTCCGTAGGTGCAGAGAGGGTGGATGCTGATGCCCCCGCGCGGAGTGAACAATCCTCGCACTTCGATGTACTTCGGATCCATGAGCTGGATCAGATCCTTCATGATCAGGTTCACGCAATCCTCGTGAAAGGCGCCG
>CALHPT010000209.1 GCA_938036405.1 uncultured Tannerella sp. | reverse complement strand
GCCTACGACCGACTAACTTCTTCTTTTGCAGAGGGATATTTCCGAATAGTTTTCTACGTCATCAAACTTTCATCACACGCGAACAATCCAAATTCAGGACTTACCTTTACGCCATCAATCATAACCCCTACTGCGATGAACAAGACGAAAAACCTGATCTCGGCCACGCTCAGCGAGGCATCATGCGACAAAATCCAAGAGATGATCAAGAAAATCGAGTCCGAACTACCCTTCCTAATCGCCCTCTCCACTGCTGACAAGCGGCGCATCAGGCCCTCCGGCCCGCGCACGGCCGCCTTCGTCGACATGGCCCTCCGCGGCGCCCAAAACTTTCCCCAATACCTCTTGCAGACGTTCGATGTAGACGAATTTGAGCAAGACGTCCTGCTTATGCACCGACTCAAAGGCCTCCGCGTCTCGGTAGCCTCGCTGCTCGAAAAGCTCGACGACACCATCCACGCCGCCTCCGCCGACGCCCTGGCCGACGCCAACGAGGCCTACACCTACCTCAAGGGAGGCGCTAAATACGACGGCGCCCTCAAAGCCGTCGTCAAAGAGATCGGCCAGCGCTACGCTCGCCCCTCACGCCGGAAAAACGTCGCCGACGACGAATAATCAGCCATCCCCCGCCGCCCTGCACTCCTCCCCCCGCTGCATCCATCCGCACTTCAGCAAATTCAAAACAGCTTCCATTTCTTTAACCACGCCTCGCGGGCACTCACTCGCTAAAGGGTCTACTTTTGCGACCCAGAATCGAAAAAGACAGTATTAGTATGAATCAAACGTCTATGAATCAAACGGTAGATATTCGGGAATTGAATGAGCGGATCGAGCGCCACAGCACGTTCGTGACGACGATCACCACGGGAATGAATCAAGTGATTGTGGGGCAGAAACACCTCATCGAGTCGCTGCTCATCGGCCTGCTCTCCGACGGGCACATCCTCCTCGAAGGCGTCCCCGGGCTGGCCAAAACGCTCGCCATTAAGACGCTCGCGTCGCTGATCGACGCCAAATACAGCCGCATCCAGTTCACCCCCGACTTGCTCCCGGCCGACGTGATCGGGACTATGATATACAGCCAGAAAAGCGAAGAATTTCAAGTGCGCCAAGGCCCCATCTTCGCCAACTTCGTGCTGGCCGACGAGATCAACCGCGCCCCGGCCAAGGTGCAGAGCGCACTGCTCGAAGCCATGCAAGAGCGACAGGTGACCATCGGCGAAACGACCTACAAGCTCCCCGCCCCCTTCCTCGTCATGGCCACGCAGAACCCCATCGAGCAAGAAGGCACCTACCCGCTGCCCGAGGCACAGGTGGACCGATTCATGCTCAAGGTCATCATCAACTACCCGAAGAAGGAGGAAGAGAAACAGGTGATCCGGCAGAACATCACCGGCCACGCGCCTGAGATCCGCCCCGTGATGGACACGAAGCAGATCATGGCCGCCCGCGACATCGTGCGCGAGGTCTACATCGACGAGAAGATCGAACGCTACATCGTGGACATCGTCTTCGCCACCCGCTTCCCGCAGGAGTACGGCCTCACCGACCTCCAGTCCATGATCGCCTTCGCCGCCTCACCCCGCGCCTCCATCAACCTCGCACTGGCCTCTCGCGCCTACGCCTTCATCAAGCAGCGCGGCTACGTGATCCCCGAAGACGTACGCGCCGTCTGCCACGACGTCTTGCGCCACCGCATCGGGCTCAGCTACGAGGCCGAAGCCAACAACCTGACCTCCGAAGCGATCGTGAACGAGATCCTCAACAAAGTCGAGGTGCCCTAACCCCCGCCACACATTGTCCACAGCAGAGAGAAGGTGGTCAGCGAGCTACTTGTAACTCCCCTCTGACTACCTCTAACTACTTCTGACTACGTATATAAAAGGATGGAGACGAGCGAACTCTTAAAGAAGGTCCGGCAGATCGAAATCAAGACGCGCGGACTCTCGAACAACATCTTCGCCGGGCAATACCACTCAGCCTTCAAGGGGCGCGGTATGGCCTTCAGCGAAGTCCGCGAATACCAGTTCGGCGACGACACGCGCGACATCGATTGGAAAGTCACCGCGCGCTACGTCCGGCCCTACGTCAAGGTCTTCGAGGAAGAGCGCGAGCTGACCGTCATGCTGCTCATCGACGTATCGGGCAGCAAAGACTTCGGCACCGTGTCGCAGATGAAGCGCGACGTGACCACGGAGATCGCCGCCACGCTGGCCTTCTCCGCCATACAGAACAACGACAAGATCGGTGTCATCTTCTTCTCCGATAAGATCGAGAAGTTCATCCCCCCGCAGAAGGGCCGCCGACACATCTTATATATCATCCGCGAGCTGATCGACTTCCGCCCCGACGACCGTCAGACGGACATCAACCAAGCGCTGAAGTACCTCACCAACGCCATCAAGAAGCGTTGCACGGCCTTCGTCCTCTCCGACTTCATCGACCGCGGCAACTACCGCGACGCGCTGACCATCGCCAACCGCAAGCACGACATCGTAGCCATCCAAGTCTACGACCGCCGCGAGACGGAGCTCCCCGCCGTAGGCCTGATGAAAGTGCGCGACGCCGAGACCGGCCAAGAGCGATGGATCGACAGCTCATCCAAGCGAGTGCGCGAAGCCTACCGCACGTGGTGGGACAAACGGCAGGCCGAGATGAACGCCGCCTTCCAAAAGAGCCGTATCGACGCCGTCTCCATCCGTACGGAGGACGACTACGTGAAGGCGCTGCTGGCTCTCTTCGATAAACGAAACTGATTTTTCCTGACAATGAAATTGAAAGTGATAGGCGTCCGTATGCTCCTCCTCGCCGTGTGCCTCCTCACGGGGTTCACCGCCGGAGCACAACAGACACTGATCGACGTGAAGGTCGACACGGCCGACATCCTCATCGGTGAGCAGACGACGCTACACGTGACCGTAACAACCGACCCCAACCGGCGGATCATCATCCCCCTGCCCGGCGACACACTGATGACGGGCGTAGAGGTGATCTCCGTCTCCGACGCTGACTCGACAATAGCTGACGGTCGGCTCATCATCCGGCGCGACATCCTCGTCACCTCCTTCGACTCGTCGCTCTACCTACTCCCGCCCTTCGTCGTCATCGACGGCGGCGACACGATCGCATCGGATCAGGTGGCGCTGAAGGTCTCCACCGTGCCCGTCGATGTGGACAACCCGGAGCAGTTCTACGACATCAAAGACGTCTGGCAGCCGCCCTTCGTCTTGGCCGACTATTACCCGTGGATCTTCGGCATCCTGACCGCGCTGTTCATCATCTGCGTGATCGGCTACCTCGTCCAGCGCTACCGTCGCCATCGGTCGGAGGCGCCTGTGAAGTCAGCCGAGCCGGAGCTCCCACCCTACGAGACGGCCATCCGCGAGCTGGACTCCATCAAGGATCAAAAGCTCTGGCAGCAGGGTCTGAACAAGGAATACTATACGCAGGTGACCGACACGCTCCGCCGCTACATCTCCCGCCGCTATGGCGTGAACGCGATGGAGAAGACCTCCGAGGAGATCCTCGCCATCATCGAGCGTGAGACCGACGAACGCACCGTCTACGACACGCTGCGGCAGGTGCTCCGGCTGTCGGACTATGTGAAGTTCGCCAAGCTGCACCCCCTGCCCGACGAGAACGACGAGAGCATGCGCAACGCCTACCTCTTCGTCAACCAAACGAAACGCACCGAGGCGCCGCAGCCCGATGAGACAGCCCCGGAAACCGTAACTAAGGAGGATAAGAAATGACGTTTGCTAATCCCGCCTATTTGTTTTTGTTGCTCCTCATTGTGCCGCTGATTGCTGCGTATGTGTGGAAACTGCGCCGCAGCCAGGCGAGCATGGAGATGTCGTCGTCCGAGGCGTTCGACGTGAAGGGCATAACGACCGCCAAGGTGCGCCTGCGCCATCTGCCCTTTGTGCTGCGCATGGTGGCCATCGCGCTCGTTATCGTCATTCTGGCCCGCCCGCAGTCGACGGACAGCTGGCAGAACTCCTCGACCGAAGGCATCGACATTATGATGGCCATGGACATCTCGGGCAGTATGCTCGCCCGTGACCTGCGCCCCGACCGACTGACGGCGGCCAAGAACGTAGCCGCCAGCTTCATCAACGGTCGGCCGAACGACAACATCGGCCTCGTGGTCTTCTCCGGCGAGAGCTTCACCCAATGCCCCCTCACGACCGACCACGCCGTGCTGCTGAACCTCTTCAAAGACATCCAAAGCGGCATGATCGAGGACGGTACCGCCATCGGCGTAGGGTTGGCCAACGCCGTGAGTCGCATCAAGGACAGCCAAGCCAAGTCGAAGGTGATCATCCTACTGACCGACGGTTCGAACAACCGCGGCGAGATTGCCCCGGTGACGGCGGCCGAGATCGCTCGCACGTTCGGCATCCGCGTCTATACGATCGGCGTGGGCACTCAGGGCGAGGCGCCCTACCCCTTCCGACTGCCCGGCGGCACGATCCAAATGCAGATGGTGCCCGTCGACATCGACGAGCCGACCCTGCAACAGATCGCCTCCATCACCGGCGGCCAATACTTCCGCGCCACGAACAACTCGAGCCTCAAGTCCATCTACGCCGAGATCGACAAGATGGAGAAGACCAAGATCAGCGTCCGCGAGTTCAGCAAGAAGCAAGAGGAATACACGCGCATCGCCCTCGTCGTGCTGGGCCTGCTGCTCATCGAGTGGCTCCTGCGCATCACTATCCTCAAGAGAATCCCGTAATCCCCCGCTACAATGTTTCGTTTTGCACACCCCATATACCTCTACCTGCTGGCCGTGCTCCCGGTGATGATCGGGGGCTACGTCTACACCCTCCTCGACCGTCGGCGGGCCGTGCGTCGCTTCGGCGACCCGAAGCTCGTGGCCGAGCTCATGCCGGAAGTATCGCGTAAGCGCGAGCACCTGAAGTTCTGGCTCTTCTTCGCCGCCGTGGCCGTGATGATCTTCGTGATCGCCGGGCCACAGTTCGGCTCCAAACTGGAGACGGTGAAGAAGCGCGGCGTGGAGATCATGGTCTGCCTCGACGTCTCCAACTCGATGATGGCCGAGGACATCCAGCCCAACCGCCTCGAGAAGGCCAAGCAGATGCTCTCCCGCATGACCGAGAGCTTCACCAACGACAAGGTGGGGCTGATCGTCTTCGCCGGCGACGCCTTCACGCAGCTGCCCATCACGTCGGACTATATCTCCGCCAAGATGTTCCTCTCCTCCATCAGCCCCTCGATGGTCTCCACGCAAGGTACGGCCATCGGCGCAGCCATCAACTTAGCCCTGCGCTCCTTCACGCCGAACGACCAGGCGGGCAAGACCATCCTGCTGATCACCGACGGCGAGAACCATGAGGACGACGCCGTGAAGGCCGCCAAAGCCGCTGCCGATCGGGGCATCAGCGTCAACATCGTCGGCATCGGGCAGCCCGAGGGCGCACCCATCCCCGTCGGCGGAAGCAGCAACTACATGAAGGACAACGACGGCAACGTGGTCATCACCCGACTCAACGAACAGATGTGTCAGGAGATAGCCGCCGCTGGCAAAGGCATCTATGTCCGCGCCGACAACACCAACTCGGCCCTGCACACGCTGCAAAAAGAGATCGACAAGATGCAGAAGGCCGACCAGGAGAGCCAGGTCTATTCCGAATACGACGAGCAGTTCCAGAGCCTCGCGTGGATCGTGCTCCTGCTGCTCATCGCGGAGTATATCATCATGGATCGCCGGAATCGGATCTTCCGTCGGGTCAAGCTGTTTTCGAGATAGCGGTGAAAGGCATCCGGCACATCCTCCATATCCATCGGACGCGAGTGCGTCCCACCCTGTCGGCGTCGGCAGAATGTCTGCCGGGACTACCACAGGCCAAGATGACGCTGGCAGAATGTCTGCCGGGGCTACCACAGGGTAGGATGACGTCGGCAGAATGTCTGCCGGGACTATCATGGGGTAAGATGACGTCGGCAGAATGTCTGCCGGGGCTATCATGGGGTAAGATGACGCTGGCAGAATGTCTGCCGGGGCTATCATGGGGTAAGAT
>CALHPT010000208.1 GCA_938036405.1 uncultured Tannerella sp. | reverse complement strand
TGGAGGAAGGCGCGGGTGAGGCCGTCGTAGACGGGGCGGCCCATGAAGTTGTCGGCCGTGGCATACTTCAGTTCCACGCGTAGGCTGGGGATGAGGAGCTGGAGGTCGACGTAACCGGCGGCCCGGAGGCGGGCGTCCCAGTCCTCGGCGCGGGCGGTGGCGGCGAGGGTCAGGACGGCGAGCAAGGCAATGGCGATGGCGCGAAGCTTCATCGGATGCGCCGTTGTGAGACGGTGTCGGCGGGAAGGGCGACGCGCTCGGCACGGCCGACGTCTTTGCGCAGGAAGAGGGAGGCCATCTCGGCAAATCGCTCGGGGGAGTCGGTCGTCTGGAAGCGTGTTTCGGCGTTTCGGCTGAGGCGACGTTCGATCTCAGTGTGGCGCGTGAGGTAGTCCTTGAGGCGGTCGGCCACGCGGTCGCCCTGCGAGAAGAGGGTGACGCCCTCGGGCAGGTAGCGGCGGATTTTGTCGATGAGCAGCGGATAGTGCGTGCAGCCGAGAATGACGGTGTCGATCTGCGGATCGCGGGTGAATAGGCGCTCGATATGCTTCTGGACAAAGTAGTCGGCTCCGGGGGAGTCGGCCTCCGCGTTCTCGACGAGCGGCACCCACATGGGGCAGGCCTCGCCGACGACAGTGACGTCGGGGTAGAGCTTGGCGATCTCCATCGGGTAGGATCGGGAGGCGACGGTGCCGGTGGTGCCGAGCAACCCGACGTGGCCCGTGTGTGTGAGTCGGCCGACGATCTCGGCCGTGGGTCGGATGACGCCCAGGACGCGCCGCGAAGGATCGTGTCCGGCGGGCAAGTCGCGCTGCTGAATGGTGCGGAGGGCTTTGGCCGAAGCCGTGTTGCAAGCCAGGATGACGAGGGGGCATCCCTCGGCGAAAAGGTGCATGACGGCCTCGCGGGTGAAGCGGTAAACGGCGTCGTAGGATCGTGTGCCGTAGGGGGTGCGGGCGTTGTCGCCGAGGTAGATGTAATCGTAGTCGGGCAGTGCTTCGCGGATCTTATCGAAGATGGTGAGTCCGCCGAAGCCGGAGTCGAAGATGCCGATGGGGGTACGTTTATCGTTCATTTTTTAGGGAGTAGTTATGCGGACGTTGGCCGCGGGTGGTTAGGAGTAGTCATAGGGAAGGGCAAAACCTCCCCCGTGTCCGTTCGTTTAGGAAGACAGGGTGGGAATAAAAACGGAAAGGATGCCGGCCGCATAGATTGGCGGGGGCATCCCTTCTCAGATTTTACGTTGAATTACACGTGCGTCTCGTTCCGATTACTTGAGGCCGAGTTTGGCTTTGACCAGCGGTGTGGCGTCGGTGGCAGAGCTGCCCGTGTAGAGAAGCACTTGGGGGTTGATGATGTAGGTGTAGCCCTTCTCATCGCCCACGGCCTTGATGGCGTCTTGCATCTTCTTTTGGATGGGTTCGTAGAGCTCTTGCTGCTTCTTCTGCATCTCCTCACGTGCCACAGGCACGAAGTTTTGGATCCGGGTCTCGAGATCTTGGATCTCCTGCTGGCGGCGGAGCTTGATGTTCTCGGTCAGGGAGTCCTGCTTGGACATGTACTCGGAATACTTCTTCGTGTACTCGTCCTGCATGGTTTTGAACTCCTTCTCATACTGCTCATTGAGGGCCGCCATCTTCTTTTCAACGGCTGCGACTTCAGGCATGGCATTGAAAATGTCTGCCGTATTGACAATGGCGATTTTGTCTTGCGCGAACACTCCGCCCAGCGGCAGGAGCATTAAGATCAGCACTGCTAACTTCTTCATTACTCTAAAATTCTCTTGTTATTAAAATGGTTTGTCCTGTCTATTTCTATTCAAAAGGCGGGCAAAGATGGAGGTAAAAGCGAAATGCGAAAAGCTAAGGGGGACGGCTGGTCCAGATGTGGGGTCCGCCTTCGGGC
>CALHPT010000207.1 GCA_938036405.1 uncultured Tannerella sp. | reverse complement strand
CCATGGGAAGAGTACACTCGCTGATCGATTGCTCGAATACACCAAGACGATCGCTCCAAAAGACATGCAAGCCCAGGTGCTCGACAATATGGATCTCGAGCGCGAGCGCGGGATCACCATTAAGAGCCATGCCATCCAGATGGACTACGAATATCGGGGCGAGAAGTGGGTACTCAACCTTATCGACACGCCCGGACACGTCGACTTCTCCTATGAAGTTTCTCGCTCCATCGCCGCATGCGAGGGCGCACTGCTCGTGGTCGACGCCGCTCAGGGCATTCAGGCGCAGACGATCTCCAACCTCTACATGGCCATCGAAAATGACCTCGAGATCATCCCGGTCATCAATAAAGTAGACCTCCCGAGTGCCAAACCCGAGGAGATTGAGGATCAAATCATCGAACTTCTCGGCTGCCCCCGCGAGTCGATCCTTCGCGCCAGCGGAAAAACGGGGATGGGGGTTGCGGAAGTGCTGGGCGCCGTGGTCGATCGGGTTCCTGCTCCCAAGGGCGATCCCGATGCGCCGTTGCAATGCCTCATCTTCGACTCGGTCTTCAATCCCTTCCGGGGAATTATCGCCTATTTCAAGGTAGTGAACGGTGTGATCCGGCGCGGCGACATGGTTAAGTTCATGGCTACAGGTCGCGAGTACGACGCCGACGAGGTGGGTGTCTTGAAGCTCGAAATGCACCCGCGCGCAGAGGTCCGCACCGGCGATGTGGGCTATATTATTTCGGGTATTAAGACCTCGAAAGAGGTGCGTGTCGGCGACACGATCACCCACGTGGCCCGTCCCGCCAAGGAGCATATCGAAGGCTTTCAAGAAGTCAAGCCGATGGTCTTTGCCGGTGTCTACCCCATTGCATCGGAGGATTTTGAGAACCTGCGTGCCTCGCTCGAGAAGCTCCAACTCAACGACGCCTCCCTGACCTTCCAGCCCGAAAGCTCCGTAGCCCTCGGGTTCGGCTTCCGATGTGGTTTCCTCGGGCTCTTACACATGGAGATCGTACAGGAACGTCTCGAACGTGAGTTCGGAATGGATGTGATCACCACGGTCCCTAACGTTTCTTACAAAGTTTACGACCGCAAGGGTGAGTGCACCGAAGTGCACAACCCCGGAGGCCTCCCCGACCCCACACTCATCGATCATATTGACGAACCCTTCATCCGCGCTTCGATCATCACCCAAACCACTTACATCGGTCCCATCATGACCCTCTGTCTGGGTAAGCGCGGCGTGCTCATTAAGCAGGAGTACATCACGGGAAATCGTATCGAGCTCTTCTACGACCTCCCTCTCGGCGAGATCGTAATCGACTTCTACGACAAACTGAAGAGCATCTCCAAGGGATATGCGTCATTCGACTACCACTTGCATGATTACCGCCCGGGAAAGCTCGTCAAACTGGATATACTGCTCAACGGCGAGCCCGTGGATGCCCTTTCTACGCTCACACACTTCGACAACAGCGTGTCGTTTGGCCGACGCATGTGCGAAAAGCTCAAGGAGCTTATTCCCCGCCAACAATTCGACATTGCGATACAGGCAGCCATCGGTGCTAAGATCATCGCCCGTGAAACGATCAAAGCCGTCCGCAAGGATGTGACCGCTAAATGCTACGGAGGCGATGTCTCACGTAAGCGAAAGCTCCTCGAGAAGCAAAAAGAGGGTAAGAAACGCATGAAGCAGATCGGAACCGTGGAAGTACCCCAAAAGGCCTTCCTGGCAGTCCTCAAATTAGATTAACTCTGGGTCAACTACGATAAATAATTAATGACGGGCGCAAGGCAAGGCGCTGCTGATCACTTCTCCCTCGCCTCAAGCTCTTTTCCACTATCCATACACGCATGATTGAAAGTGACACGAATTATTCGTTCCTGATCGGATCAATGCCCCACCTCACGTGTACATCAGTGAGGGCGCTCTCCGATCGCTTTATCACCGACCTGCCCGAGGCCGATCGAGACAATCTCTTCGCCGAACTCAAGCGAAACGGCAACCAACTGACCAGCGAGCCACGCCTCTGCGCTTACACATATGCCTTCGGAGCCGTACGTGAGGCCCGCCTCCGCAGAGCTTATTCGCACCTGCCCAAGGCGTTTACTCAGCACGACGTCGAACTGATCGACTACGGCTGCGGAATAGGTCTCGGGGCGATGGTTTATCACGACCTGCTGCGCGAGCGCGGTCTACCGATCACGTCCGTCAAACGCATCACACTGATCGACCCTACCCCACGCTGCCTCGAGCGCGCCGCGCTACACGCCCGCGCCTGCTTCCCCGGCGCCGAACTGCGCACCATCTGCAAATACATCGACGAGCTCCAGGCTGAAGACGTAGCCTCCGACCCTGAGCTTCATAGGCTACACATTTTATCCCAGATCTCAGACATGAGCATCTCGTCCGTCGCACACCTGGCGGACACGATCCGCACGGGACTTCGGGGTTGCAACTATTTTGCCTGCGTGGCCCCCTTCTGCGAACGTGCCCCCCACGGTACACCGCCCGCAGACCTCTTTGTGGAGCTGATGGATGTGCCCGAAAGCACCGTGACGGAGGAGAATCTCTCGGCGCGCCGCTTCGTACCCGGCCAACGTTGGACTGCCGCCCTGCGCCTCTTCACCAAAGACGGCAATCACACGCCGCCCTCTCCTCCCCGACCATCGACCAACACCACGCCTCCGCCACCCTCTGATCCTCCTGCACCGCCGGCCGATCTCACTCCCGATCCCCCGGCTGAACCGTCCGCACACGCCACCACAGCCGATCCTGCCACACCTTCTCCGCCCGTCGATCCCCCTACGGAATCGCCCGCTGAAGAAGTCGCAGGAACCGACCGCCGGATTGGCGAGATTCTCACCTCACTCAACGAACCGGAAGAGCCGGAACATATTCGGCAATTGCGCGACGCGGCAGAGAGCGGCGACGCCAAAGCGCAAAACAAGCTCGGCTATCTCTACGACACGGGGCGCGAACTGCCGCAAAACGACGCCGAGGCCGTACGCTGGTACCGCCGGGCGGCCGCCCAGAATCATGCGATGGCACTCTATAATCTGGCCAATCACTACCTCTCCGGGCGCGGCGTTCCGCAGGACGCAGAGGAAGCCATCAAGTGGTATCACCGAGCTGCTGACCGCGACGTGTTGCCAGCGATGAACAACTTGGGGGTGATCTACGCCTCAGGCCGCGGTGTCCGTCGCAACGAAGCCGAGGCCGTCAAGTGGTACCGCCGAGCTGCTGAACGCGGCGACGAAACAGCCATTCGTAACCTAAAAAAACGGGGCATCAAGGTCTGAACAGGTTTGCACACCCGTGCAAGTGCATACGCGTTGAAATAAAAATCGGGCAGGGCGATCGAAAAAGTCACCCTGCCCGATTTCGTTTTATGCGAGCGGCATAAGCAGCTCAGCCGGGAGAAAGCGTTTCATACCGCCGCGCCGGCTATCGAGCGGGAGACGTGGCGCCGTCCAAGAAGCGGCGGATGCCCCGCTGGATGGAGGCCAGTCCGAAGGCTTCGGGACGAAGTGCATCGAGCGGTATCCACAGTAATTCCGACACATCATCGTGCGCTTCCGGCTGGACCTCGTCCTTGGCCACGCGGCAACGGAAAAAAAGGTCGACCGTAGCCACCGCAAAATCCGAGAAGCAGTAACTGTTCGGTAGCGAGAAGAGAAAATCAGCGCGAAGGACACGCAGCCCCGTCTCTTCGGCCACCTCACGAACGACGCCCTCCTCGGCCGTCTCGCCGACGTCGCAAAATCCGCCAGGCAAGTCGAGCGTGCCGCGCGCGGGATCGTTAGCACGACGGCACACGAGCAGCTCGTGGCGGTCGTTGAGGATAAGGGCAGCCGTAGCTGCCGCCGGATTATAATAATACGTGAAACCGCATGCCGGGCAACGGTTCGACTTTTCGTCGTGTGGCGCAAACGTATCCGAGCC
>CALHPT010000206.1 GCA_938036405.1 uncultured Tannerella sp. | reverse complement strand
GCGATGACTCCATCCGCGGTATCATCACAGTGGCAATAGAAAAAAAGGACTACGAGAAGGACGTGGATAAGAATCTGCGTCTGTACCGCCGGAAGATGACATTGCCCGGCTTTCGAAAGGGCACAGCCCCCATGGGCATGATCCGTAAAGTGTACGGCAGACGCGTGATGGCCGATGAAATCAATCGGCTCACGACGGAGAACCTCTTTAAGTACATTCGTGACAACCAGCTCGGCATAATGGGCGAACCGCTCCCCAAGGCGGACCAGGAGCCGATTAATTTCGACACTCAGGAAGAGTTCAAGATCCAGTTCGACGTCGCATTGGCTCCGAAGATGGATTTCACGCTGACAAAAGACGACCATCTGAAATGGTATGACATCCGCGTGGATGACACGCTGGTGGATAAACAAATTGACGCCTATCGTCAGGATCAAGGGACAACAGAAACTCCAGGAACCGTTGAACGCGAGGATTGGCTGAGAGGTAAACTCGTGGAGATGGAAAATGGAGAGCAGAAGCCCGGTGGCGTTTGGGTGGAAGAATCCGTGCTCTTCCTGAACATCATTAAGGACGAAGACGTGCTGTCCAAGTTCATCGGCGCCAAGGTCGGCGATCAAATCATCTTCAACCCTAAGAACTCCTATGGCAATACACCGCGCGCACTCGCTTCGCTTCTGAATATGAATCAAGAGATGGCGGAACAGTTTACGAACGACTGTCGCTATGAGATCACTCATATCTCACGCCTCAAACCGGCTGAGCTCGATCAGCAGCTGTTTGATCGTGTACTGGGCCCCAACAAGGTGACGGACGAAGCCGCATTCCGCGACGAGATAAGAAAACTGATGAAGGACCCGCTCGACCAACGAAGCGAAGTGAGTTTCGAACATGATCTGCGCACCTTGCTGATTCAAAAAGTAGGCGATACACCGCTGGCTGACGACATCTTGAAACGCTGGCTGTTGATGACTAGCGACAAGGCTACTCCCGAAGATTTGGATCGAGACTATCCCCACATCGTAGAGGACATGAAATACCACGTAGCCAGAGAACGTCTCATGGCTGAAAACGAGCTAAAAGTAGAAGACACTGACATCGAAGCGATGGCCAAATTGGTTGCACGTTCGCAATTCGTACAGTATGGCATGTTCTCCACACCGGACGAAATGTTGGATCGTTTTGCCAAGGATCTCCTGAAAGAGGAAACGACCAGACGCAATCTGATCAACCGTGCCTCGGATCGAAAATTCGCAGAGTGGGCAAAGAAGCAGGTCACGATTGATACAACCGAGGTGTCACCCGAGGAATACGAGAAGATTTTAATGAGTGAGAGCTCAAATAACAATGAGGCTGTAAAAGACGAAGAAAAGTAATTGCAGATGGAAAACGAATTCAAGAAATACGCCACCAAGCATTTGGGCATGAGCTCGACAGCACTGGAGAGCTACATGAATATAACCAGCAGCTACATCTCGCCGACAATCATCGAAGAACGCCAACTAAACGTTGCTCAAATGGACGTCTTCTCTCGACTGATGATGGATCGCATCATCTTCCTCGGCACGCAGATAGACGACTATACAGCCAACGTCATTCAGGCGCAGCTCCTATACTTGGATTCGAGTGATCCGGGCAAGGATATCTCCATCTATATCAACTCTCCCGGCGGATCAGTGTACGCGGGGCTGGGCATTTACGACACGATGCAGTTCATCGGCAGCAAGGTGGCCACGATCTGTACTGGCATCGCAGCCTCTATGGCCTCAGTGTTGCTGGTGGCTGGCGAGAAGGGCAAACGCTGCTGCCTGACCCACTCGCGTGTGCTGATCCATCAGCCCATGAGTGGTGTGCAAGGGCAGGTCTCGGACATGGAAATCGCCGTGCGTGAAGTACTAAAGGTGAAAGACGAACTCTACCGAATCATCTCCGAACATTCGGGCCAGCCTTACGAGGTGATCGCCCGCGACAGCGACCGCGACTATTGGATGAATGCTCAGGAAGCGCTGGAATACGGCATGGTTGACGAAATCATGAAACGTAAGTAAAAGACGATGTCAAAAGGAGTAGAGAATACTTGTTCCTTTTGCGGCAAAAGCCGCAAAGACGTCAGTATGCTGATGACGGGGCTTTCCGCGGCGATCTGCGATGAATGTGCAACGCAAGCCTATCACATCGTGCAGCAAAATCGTACAAGTGGGAGCAACATCCTGCCTAAAGGCGAGGAAATACCTAAGCCCAAAGAACTGAAAGTATTTTTAGATCAGTACGTCATCGGGCAGGAGACAGCCAAGCGCTACCTGTCCGTAGCCGTCTATAACCACTATAAACGATTGATGCAGCAAACGACTGCTGATGATGTGGAAATCGAGAAGTCCAACATCATCATGGTCGGTGCCACGGGTACCGGAAAGACCTTACTGGCGCGCACCGTAGCACGCAAGCTGCATGTACCTTTCTGTATTGTCGACGCCACCGTACTCACTGAGGCCGGCTATGTGGGAGAGGATATTGAGAGCATCTTGACACGCCTACTGCAAGCAGCGGATTACAACGTAGAGGCAGCTCAGCGGGGCATTGTCTTCATTGATGAGATCGACAAGATTGCCCGCAAAAGCGACAATCCTTCCATCACGCGCGACGTAAGTGGCGAGGGCGTACAACAAGGGCTTCTAAAATTGCTCGAGGGTTCAATCGTGAACGTCCCGCCGCAGGGTGGACGCAAACACCCCGAACAACGCATGATCCCAGTGGACACCCGCAACATCCTCTTCATCTGTGGCGGTGCCTTCGATGGTATCGAAAAGAAAATCGCCCAGCGGCTTAATACGCGCGTTGTAGGCTATGCCGCCAGTCGAGATACGTCTATCGTAGACCGAGAAAACCTCATGCAATACATCACGCCGACTGACCTCAAAGCTTTCGGCATGATCCCTGAAATTATTGGCCGACTGCCCATCTTAACTTACCTCGATCCGCTGGACAGGAAGGCGCTGCGGCAGATCCTGACCGAACCGAAAAATTCCATCATCAAGCAATACATCAAGCTGTTTGACATGGATGGCATCAAGCTCACCTTCAGTGAAGAGGTGTATGAATACGTCGTCGACAAGGCGATTGAGTTCAAGCTCGGTGCGCGAGGATTGAGGTCGATCGTAGAGGCGATTATGATGGATTCCATGTACAAGTTACCTTCTGAGAATAGGAAGAAGATGGCCGTCGGGCTGAGCTACGCCAAAGAGCAGTTTGAGAAGATGGACCTCAGCCGTTTGCAGCGGGCATGAGGCTATCCGGAGTGAAGTAGTATGGCAATAGATATGTCAAAAAGGAAGAAGCATGGCCGAAGAATTACCGAAAGCTGAAAGCAAAAAGCCGTCAGAAGCGAAAAAGTCGGGAGTGGCGCCGAAAAAAACTGCCACAGCTACCCCACGCACTAAGTCGCCTGCGAAAGGCGCTACGTCCGGCAACATGGATGTTACCGAAGCTCTGAAAAGACATTTCGGATTTGATTCATTTAAGGGAGACCAGAAAGCCATCATCGAGACGCTGCTTTCGGGTAAAGATACGTTTGTGCTTATGCC
>CALHPT010000205.1 GCA_938036405.1 uncultured Tannerella sp. | reverse complement strand
CCTCGGAACGGTATTTCACCACGTTCCGAGGGGTATTTTCACGTGAGTGCTTACGTCGGACTCACGTATGTTTAGGCGTTGATCGGCGAGTTTGCCGGATTCACAGAAGGCGAAAAGCCCCCATGATTCCGTCATTGGGGCTTTTCTTTTTCGCAGGGAGACCAAAGGCCATTCATTTCAGGGCTTGCTTGGGTGAACTTCGGAGGATTTCCCCAAGTAGAAGCTCAGCTTTTCAGCGCACATCCCCCCAAGCAGGCGGCCCTTTCATTCCGATCAACTACTGTAAACGTGGATGCTGCCTTGCGCCGCCGGCAAGTAATTGACGCCGATCCATGTGATCATAAGCAGGATGAAGGAGATGGGGAGCGTCCAGAGCACAACGCGCTCGGGGGCGTGGCGCAGACGGAGGTGGATGTAGACGAGATAGGCGGCGGCGGTGACGAAGGCCCACGTCTCTTTCGGATCCCACGACCAGTAGTGGCCCCACGCCTCCTTGGCCCATACGGCGCCCATAAGCATGCCACACATGAGGAAGCCGAAACCAGTGTAGACGAGGTTGTCCATCAGCCGATAGAGCGACTCGTCCGTGGAGGTGTCCGGGCCATGACGCAGAGCATGCATACGGATGAAGGCTCCGACAGTGGCCGCTCCGAGCATGGCGTATGAGAGGATGTAGACCGTCACGTGCGGCACAAACCAGTAGCTCTGGAGCGCAGGCATGAGGTGTTTGGAGTGGATCTCGGGCTTGAAGAGGTTGATGCACGTGAAGACGCACGCCACGAGCGCTGCAAAGCTGAGCAGCCAGGGATAGCGGTGACGACGGAAGGTGGCGTAGCCCACGGCGGCGAGAAAGAAGGCGTACCATAGGCGGGTCTCGCCGACGGTGCGCAGGGGCGGTCGCTCAAGGCCGACCCATAGGCCGGCTATGAAAACGGCGTAGATGAGGGTTCCGAGAAGCATCAGCACATGGCTTACGCTCCTGTATTTATATACGGTGATACCGGCGGCCACCCAGCACAGCATGGCGGGCAGGGCGAACCAAGGGAAGTCGTTCCAGGTCATGGGGAAAACTAAAATCAAAAAACTAAAAACGAGGGCGAACAATGGAGCGCCCCCTACTCCTAACTACCAGGCACCCGCAAGGGGGCCATCCTACTCCTCACTACTCCTTCTACGTCCGCCCCACAGCATGCAGACGGAGCCTGCGGCCAGAAGGATGATACCGATATAAACGAGCGTGAGCCAGGGATCGTAGACAAGCTCGACGACGGTGTATTCAGAGAGCTTACCGGCTTCGCTGTCGTAGCCATGCTGGTAGATGGTCCAGGGGCCAGTGCGGAAAGGGCGGTTCACCTCAAGGCGCGTGCGGGTGCCTGCGTCTTGGTCTTTGCGATAGACTTCGATGTCGGAGACAAAGCGACGCGGCTCGGGCATGGTCGCAGCCACGCAGAGGTTGGTGTCGAGGTTCAGCACCATATACAGCTGAGAGATGTTGCCTGCGCAAACCCATCCTGTGCGTTCGACACCGGTCACGGGGTTGCGAGCCGTAATGCGTGCGGCGGGTGAGGCGCCTGGCATATGGATCTCCCGATAGGTGCTGTCGCTATTGCGGACAGCATCGTGGATGTATTCCAGCAGCTGGATGTCCCAGCCGGCCAGTTTGCCCCGCGGTATCTTCGGATCAATGGGGAAGAACTCGGGCTTCTCCACCGGCTGACTGGCACCCGTCTTCCGGTCAATGATGGTCAGCGAAGGCGGGTATTCCTCCATGCTGAAGTCATACAACTCAATGGCGATAGGCAGTTGCATGACGTGCCCATGACTGTCCGTGCCGCGCCACTCCACCTCGCCTTCAGGCACACGCATCAGGAAGCGCTCCATATCCGCCGCACCGAGTCCCGCAGCGAAGAGCAGCAGCCAGAGTCCGGCATGGTTGAGGTAGAAGGCATAGTCCGACAGCCGGAAGCGGAGCAACCGGCGAATGGTGAGTGCACCGAGCGAAAGCAGCGTGAGGAAGTAGAGGAAAACAAAAGGCCAAGCGTGCGTCATCCGGTCGAGACCGAGGCGGGAGGTAAAGTGCATCGCTCCCTCGGCAGGCCGAGCTGTAGACTGCGGCGTGAGCCCCATGATGATACCCGTCACTACGAAGGCGACGATGAGCGTCACAGTCAGCGGCACACCCGTGTACCAACGGCAGATAGCGCTACGTGCGCACCCCAACGCAATGGCGGCGGCTAAGAGGACGATCACGCCACCGACGATCGTATTCATGGGATAACGCAGCAGCTCAAAGTCGAACTCGCCGACAATAAGCTGCAGCAGCAACCCAGTCAGAAGAATCCCTGACACGAAAGCGATACTCTCTTTCCAGTGCCAGGGATGTTGCCACATAGGGCGGCGGTGTTGTTGCTCCATTTAGAAGCTGTTTTGAATTTATTGAGTGATTATTTTAAGGAGCTGTTTGGGCGGATTTTCTCCATTTCTA
>CALHPT010000204.1 GCA_938036405.1 uncultured Tannerella sp. | reverse complement strand
ACGTCCTCGGCCCCCGGTTGCTCGTCTACCATTCCGGCCTCACCGACCGCGAACGCGCGGAAGTGTGGCGCCGACTGCTCCGCACGGATAGTGAGCCTGCGGTCGTCGTCGGCGTGCGGTCGTCGCTCTTTCTGCCTTTCGATCGGCTGGGGTTGATTGTGGTGGATGAGGAGCATGAGCCGTCGTATAAGCAAAACGACCCGGCGCCACGTTACCATGCGCGCAATGCCGCACTGATGCTGGCTCGGATGCACGGGGCGCGGGCGCTGCTCGGGTCGGCCACGCCGTCGCTCGAGACGTACTACTTGGCGCGCACGGGGCGGTATGGCCTCGTCACCCTCACCGAGCGTTATGGCGCTGCGCCCGAGCCGGAGATTGTGCTCGTGGACACGAAGGAGATGCGGCGCAAACGGCGCATGAAGTACGACGCCCTCCTCTCTCCGCAGCTGCGTGAGGCCATCGACGGTGCGCTGGCCGAGGGCAAACAGACGATCCTCTTCCGCAACCGACGCGGCTACGCGCCCGTCATGGAGTGTCGCTCGTGCGGCTACGTCCCGCGTTGCGCCTATTGCGATGTCAGCCTGACTTACCATCGCACACAGCACTGCCTGGTGTGTCATTATTGCGGCCGTTCGCAGCCCCTGCCGACGCACTGCCCGGAGTGCGACAGTGAGGAGTGGCGAGCACTGGGCTATGGCACGGAGCGCGTGGAGGACGAGATCAGCGCGCTCTACCCCACCGTCCGCGTCGGGCGCTTGGACACCGACGCCGTCCGTACGCCGAGGGCCTATCGGCGCGTCCTCAGCGACTTTGAGCAGGGGTACACCCAACTGCTCGTCGGCACACAGATGCTAACGAAGGGGCTTGACTTCGGTCGCGTGGGCGTGGTCGGTGTGCTGAGCGCTGACAGCCTGATGAGCATCCCCGACTTCCGCGCCCACGAACGGGCCTTTCAGCTGATGATGCAAGTGAGCGGTCGAGCGGGCCGACGCGATCGCCGCGGCACGGTCGTCATCCAAACCACCCACCCGGACGATCCGCTCCTGCAATGGGTGCGCACGTTCGACTATGTCAGCATGGCCACCGCGCTCCTCGCTGAGCGTCGCCGCTTCATCTATCCCCCCTACTGCCGACTCATCACAATCATCCTTCGCCACCGCAACGAGGATACCCTTCGCCACGCTGCCGAGACGTATGCCGATCGCCTCCGCCCGTCGCTCACCGACGGCCTCCTTGGTCCCTACGCCCCACCCGTGGCCCGTGTGCGATCGCTTTATATCCGGCAGATCCTGCTCAAGGTGCCCCTCACGCACCCCGCCGATGACGTCCGCCGCCTCCTCCTCGCCATCCACCATGCCCTCCTGCCCGACTTCGCCGGCCTTCGCATCCATTACGAGGTGGACTAAGACCGGGTTTTAGACGAATTGCACGGTCTGCAAAGGCCCCGCACCGGGTTTTAGACGCGTTGCACGGTCTGCAATGGTCCCGCACCGGGTTTGGGCATCTAATCCATCGCTGCAAAAGCCAATTTGAATGAGAGTCTATCTTTGCGCCGCATTATATCATTCATAGAAAGAAGAAAACCGTATGAACAAATTGAAGTATTTGACGCTTCTCCTGCTCTTCTCTCTCGTAGCGTGTGCAAGGGCACAAGCCGATCCGGCTGCGGGCGATGCAGGCGAAGTGATTGTTTTGAACAAGGCAGATTTCCTGACCAAGGTCTTCAACTACGAGAAGAACCCGTCGAAGTGGACCTATGAAGGAGACAAGCCGTGCATCATCGACTTCTACGCCGATTGGTGTGGCCCTTGCCGACGCGTGGCGCCGGTGCTCCAGGACCTGGCCAAGCGATATAAGGATGACATTGTGATCTACAAGATCAACGTCGACAAGGAGCGCGAGCTGGCCGGAACGTTCGGCGTGAGCAGCATCCCGACAATCGTCTTTGTGCCCATGAAGGGCGAGCCGCAGGTCAGCATGGGCGCCCTGCCGGAGGAGAGTTTCGTGAAGATGATCGAAGAGGTCTTGCTCGAAAAGAAGAAGTAAGTACCGTCACCTCTCTCTCTGCATCAGCGGGCATCCTCCTGCTGATGCCACAAAAAAGAAGTGTCCGACCCACCCCTGCATAGGGGCAGTCGGACACTTTCGTTTCTATCCCCGCCCGCCGTCAGCGGTGGACAGCGGGTGAGGTGGGTGGATTCCTTAGTTGGCTTCCGGTGCGGCAGCTTCGGCTTCGGGAGCAGCTTCAGCAGCGGGTGCTTCAGCGGCCTTTGCAGCCTCTGCCTCAGCTTCGGCAGCCGCAGCAGCGGCGGCAGCTTCGGCTTCAGCCTGCGCCTTAGCAGCAGCTATCTCGGCGCGCTTCTTAGCCAGTGCCTCGGCCTTGGCCTTGTTTACTTCCGTCTCTGCGTCGAGGCGAGCCTTGACGTTAGCCTTCGATTTCTCGCGCTCAGCGTCCTTCACCTGTTGCAGAGCCAGCTTCTTCTCCGAGAGCCATGCCTGAAACTTCTCTTCTGCTTTAGCCTCGTCGAAGGCGCCCTTCTTAACGCCCTCTAAGAGGTGCTTTTTGAGGCATACGCCCTCGCGAGAGAGGACCATGCGCGCTGTGTCGGTGGGCTGTGCGCCTACCTGCAACCAATACAAAGCTCTATCGAAATTCAAATCTATTGTGGCAGGATTTGTGTTGGGGTTGTACGAACCGATCCTCTCAATAAACTTTCCATCTCGTGGAGCCCTGCTGTCCGCGACTACGACCTGATAAAAGGCATAACCCTTACGGCCGAATCTTTGCAATCTGATCTTTGTTGCCATGTTTGAATAATAAAACTTTGTTGGTGTGTTAAAATGCGGCCGCAAAGATAGACGAATAACGAAGGGCGCAAAGAGCGCTTCAATCCTTCGTGTTCAGCCCGCCGACCTTGAGTAGGGCTGTTTCTTTGCGACATTTCGCCCAACCGACGGGGGCATTTATCATCATAAAAACGATAGGATATGAACATCAAACGAATCATGACAGCAGCGCTGCTTGGTGTGCTGTGCGGCGTGGGACTGAGGGCGCAGACGTATGAGGAACTGATCAGTCAGAGCTACGACTATGCGGATCGGGGCGATCTGCCTGCGGCGGAACAGGCGCTCAAGGCGGCGCTACACCGTGAGCCGGCGAACCGCAACAACTTCGCCCTGCTCTCTAATCTCGGTACCATTCAGCGACGCTTGGGCCGACGTGATGAGGCGTTGACTTCGTACACCGCTGCGCTCGGTTTGCAGCCGGATAACAAGCTGGTACTCTCCAATCGTGCGGAACTTTTCATCGAGCGTGGCGAGACAGAGAAGGCGTTGGCGGACTATGAGACGCTGCTCCGCGCCGATCCAGCCGATGTCGAGGCGCGTTTCCGACGCGGTGTACTCTACGTGGAATTGAAGGAGTATATGCTGGCTGATGCGGATTTTGAGCAGATCCTGGCTCGCGACCGTGACTCGAAGCTGGGGCGACTGGGCTTTGCGCTCTTAGACAAGGCGCGCGGTAACTATGCCGACAGCGAGGCGGTGCTGACCTTCCTTATTGACCGTGACCCGGACGACCTCCGACTCTATGAGGAGCGTGCCGAATTGTATTTCCTGATGAAAAAGAACGCCCGCGCTATGGCCGATCTCTGTCGGGTATTTGCGGGCGAACGGGAGCCGTCGGCTTACCTATATATACTGCGCGGCAAGATCCGACTGGCGCAGTATGAGAAGGAGGCTGCGGCCACTGATTTCAAAAAAGCCCTCGACCTGGGCGCCGATCGGGCGGAGGTCGAGGGACTGATTAAGATGACGTATTAGAGGCGCCGGCCAGATTTGGTCCGCGGTACGCAGAATTATTGGGCCACGTGGGCGGCGATCCAGTCTCCCACCTCCGACGTCCCATAAGCCTTGGCGCCTTTGGGGGCGATGTCTTCGGTGACGACACCCGCGGCCATGGATGCGTCTACGGCTTGGCGGATGGCGGCGCCCTCGTCCGGCAGGTCGAAGGCGTATTCAAACATCATGGCGGCCGAGAGGATCATGGCCAGCGGGTTGGCGATGTTGCGGCCGGCGGCCTGGGGGTAGGAGCCGTGGATGGGCTCGAAGAGCGACGTGTGCAGCCCGACTGACGCCGAGGGCAGCAGCCCGAGCGATCCGCTGATGACGGAAGCCTCGTCGGTGAGGATGTCGCCAAACATGTTCTCCGTAACCACTACATCGAAACTTTTGGGCCACTGAATGAGGCGCATGGCGGCGTTGTCGACGAACATATACTCCGTCTCTACGCCGGGGAATTCCTGCGCCACCTCCTGCGCTACCTCCCGCCACAGCCGCGACGTGGCCAGCACGTTCGCCTTGTCCACCACTGTCAGATGGCGGCGGCGCTTCATGGCGTAACCGTAGGCCAGACGCACGATCCGCTCGATCTCTTCGCGGGAATAGACGCACGTGTCGTAGGCTACGCGCCCGTCCTCGCTGCGGCCCTGCGGACGGCCGAAATAGAGTCCGCCGGTGAGTTCGCGGATGCAGACAAAGTCCACGCCTTCCACCAGATCGGCCCGGAGCGGCGAGCGGTCGAGGAGCGAGGGGAACGTTGTCACGGGGCGGATATTGGCGTAAAGCCCCAGCTTTTTGCGCATAGCCAGCAGTCCGTGCTCAGGCCGGACGCGGGCCGTGGGGTCGTTATCATATTTGGGAGAGCCGATGGCGCCATAGAGGACGGCGTCGCTGCGCATGCAGAGCTCGTGAGTGGCCTCCGGATACGGATCGCCCACGGCATCAATAGCGCAGGCGCCCGTGAGGGCTGTCTCCGTGTGCAGCGTGTGGCCAAATTTTTCGCTGATGGCGCGCACCACTTTGAGTGCTTGATCCATCACTTCCGGGCCTATTCCGTCGCCCGGCAAAACGGCAATGTTGAGCTTCATATCGAATAATTATTACGGTCAAAGGGTACGTATTTGGGCTCCATGGGGACGTACAGATTGTCGTCCCAGAGCGTGCTGGTGATCATCAGATCGGCGCTGTATCGGTTGCACGCGATGGGCACATTGTGCACGCGGCACTGGCGGAGGAGCATCTGAATATCCGCCTCGTGAGGCTGCGGGTTGAGGTCGTCGATAAGGAAGACGGCCAGGTTGATCTCCTTGCGTACCACCATGGCGGCGATCTCCGTGTCGCCCCCCATGGGGCCGGAGTGCATGCAGCGGATGTTGCTGTATTCGATGCCCCGCTCCTCGAAGGCCTCCTTGATGAGCGTGCCGGTCGTACCCGTGCAGACCAGATTATGGCCGGCCAAGAAGTCGGCATTAAAGACGGCCCAGTCGATCATGTCGACCTTGCGATTGTCGTGCGCAACGAGCGCGATAGTCAATTTTTTATGCATATAAGTGGGATTAAAAGGGTATTTGAATGCCTTGTGTGAGGGGGATCCTCACGCCGCAAAAGTAGAGCGAGTTTCGGCCTCCGTCATAGGTTTGTAACTGTTGCAAGGCCCCAATACAAGTGTTGTTTTGGTGTTGTAATCGCTTTTGAGGTGCCAATACGCATGTGTTTTGGGTGTTACAAACGCTTTTCAGAGCCAATACGAGTATTGTATTGGGTGTTGTGAGCGCTTTTTGATGGCTTTACGCATGTTGTATTGGGGAGTTATATCCCCTCAACGATCTCGTCCATACGACGCAGCTCCTCGTAGAGTCGGCCGACGGGTAGGCCCATGACGTTGTAAAACGAGCCCTCGATGCCGCGTACACCCACAAAGCCGATCCACTCCTGTATGCCGTACGCACCAGCCTTGTCGAAGGGGCGGAGGCGGTCGATGTAGAGAGAGATTTCGGCTTCGGAGAGGGGCGCAAAGTCGACCGTGGAGGCGACGGAGAAAGCCGTCTGACGTTGGCCGTCGCCCGGGGTCAGCACCACGCCAGTGACCACCGTGTGGCGTCGTTCAGAGAGTCGGCGGAGCATACTGAAGGCGTCGTCGCGATCGCGCGGCTTGCCGAGTATGTCGCCCTCCAGAACGACCACTGTATCGGCTGTGATGAGCAGCTCGTCGGCCGCGAGTGAAGGCAGATAGGCGCGTGCCTTGGCCTGGGCGATGTGCAGCGGAACGTCCTCAGGCCGGAGCGTCTCGGGGTACGACTCGTCGATGTCCGGGATCACGCGCACCTCAAACTGCACGCCCAGCCCACCGAGCAGCTCGCGTCGGCGTGGCGACTGGGATGCCAGAATGATGCGGTGCCTCGTGGGCAGTACGATCGCCGGCTGTGCTGGTTTCGTATGCCGCCGGCGTGGCCTGGTGCCCGCCGCCTTTCGTGCCTCATATTGCGCGAATCGTTTCTCTAAATAATTATCAGCCATAATGTGGTTTGTAAGTTGGACGCGAAGGAAACACCAGATCTGGCACTAAGGTTCATGAATGGAGGATGACTCCCCAGAGCAACCGCATCAAAAACATGCTTCCCCACAATTGTTTGGGTTCGCGCAGCGTGCGCGGCCCCAATGGGCCTGTTTGGGTTAAAATCACGCGGCATTTTGATCTCCATAGAGGTATGGGGAACAAAAAACACGTGTATCCCGAGCCTACAGCCATTTGGGTGCGGTTGCCCAGCCCTACACCCCCGTTTAAATTCCGTTTGTACTTTTACCGGCGTAACAAACAAACTTTTAGACCCATATGAATATGAACAAAGGATTAGCTGCATGCACCATGCTCGCCATGATGGCATGTAACACAGCGGATCAGAAGAAAGAAGGCACCTCCGACCAGACCATGATCGGTGTGCCAGAAGTGAAGATCGAGAACGGGCAGATGACCCCCGAAGTACTCTGGGCTTTCGGTCGCGTGGGCAACGTCAGCGTATCGCCCGACGGTAAGCAGATCGCCTACACCGTGACCTATTACAGTATTCCCGAAAACCGTGGCAACTCTGATCTTTATATCATGGACGCCGACGGCGGGAACAAGAAGCAACTCACCCGCACTGCCGCCAGCGAGAGCTCCGTGGCCTGGAAGCCGGACGGCAAGGCTATCGCCTACCTGCGTGAGGGTAAACTCTGGAACATCGCCCCGGACGGTAGCGCCGAGAAGCAGGTGTCTGACATCGAGCAATCGATCGAAGGTTTCCTCTACGCCCCGGCTGGCGATAAGATCTTGCTCGTCATCCCTACCAAGATCGAAAAGTGCATGAATAGCGATATCTATGAGGATCTCGACAAGGCCAAGGCTTACGTCTACGACGATCTCATGTATCGCCACTGGGACACGTGGAAGGATGGTTCCTATAATCACCTCTACCTCGGCGGCGTGAAGGGTGATAAGGTGACGGCCGTGGAGGATATCATGCCCGGCGAACCTTTCGATGCGCCCGTGAAGCCATTCGGTGGCACGGAGCAGATCGCCTGGAGTCCCGATGGATCGGTGATTGTCTACACCAGTAAGAAGCTTTCCGGACGCGACTACGCCTTCCAAACCAACTCCAACCTCTATGCCTACACGTTGGCCGACAAGCAGACGCGCCTCCTGACGCCCGATATGCCGGGCTATGACCAGAACCCGCAATTCTCGCCTGACGGCAAGACGCTCCTCTGGTCCAGTATGCGCCGCGGCGGATACGAGGCAGACAAAGAGCGGATGATGATGATGGAGTGGCCCAACGGACAGATGGTGGACGTCTCCGACTCGCTCGACGCCAGTCCCTCGTCGCTGCAGTGGACGCCCGATGGCAAGACAATCTACCTCACCGCACCGATCAAGGAGGCCTATCAAATCTTCGCCTTCGACGTGGCCTCTCGCACCTTCCGCCAGCTGACCGATGGTAATCAGGATTATCAACACGTGGTGTTGGCTGGTGATAAACTGATCGCTACGCGTACTACGCTCGTTGATCCGGCCGAGATCTACAGTGTCGACCCGGCTACGGGTAAGGGTACAGACCTTTCGCAAGTGAACAAGGATTTGCTGGGCAAGCTCAACCTGCCGACGTTCGAGAAGCGTTTTGTGACCACGACGGATAACAAGCAGATGGTGACGTGGGTTGTCTATCCGCCCAAGTTTGACGTCTCGAAGAAGTACCCTGTCCTGCTCATGTGCACCGGCGGTCCGCAGGGTGTGCTCAGCCCGTCGTTCAGCTACCGCTGGAGCTATATGTTGATGGCTGCACAGGGTTACGTAGTCGTTGTACCCGCTCGTCGCGGCACGTCCGGATCGGGTCAAGAGTGGGCCGACGCCATCTCGAAGAACCACGGTACGCAGGATGAGCAAGACTTACTCGCCGCTGTCGACGAGATCTGCAAGGAGCCGTGGGCAGACAAGGATCACGTCGGTGCAATGGGCGCTAGCTACGGCGGCTTCTCCATCTTCCACCTGGCCGGCACACATAAGGGTCGCTTCAAAGCCTTCTTGGCGCACTGCGGCATCTTCAACTCGGAGTTCATGTATCCGACGACGGAGGAGATGTTCTTCGATGAATGGGAGAACGGCGGCGCACCGTGGGACAAGGACAACAAGGTGGCTCAAAACACCTACTCACACTCGCCTCACCTGATGGTGAAGAACTGGAACACGCCGATCATGATCGTCCACGGTGAGCAGGACTTCCGCGTACCGTATTCGCAGGGTATGGCGGCGTTCAACACAGCGCGCATGTTAGGTGTAGAGAGTCGTTTGCTCATCTTCCCAACGGAGAATCACTGGGTACCCAGTCCGCAGAATGCCATCCTCTGGCAGCGTGAGTTCTTCAAGTGGTTTGACAAGTACCTCAAGAACGGGGACAAACCGAAGGAAGCGGAGAAACCGAAGGTATAAGGCTGGTACATATGTAGGGGTGAAAAATCTTCGCCCCTACAAACACCTATCACATCTGATTACTGTGGGCGCTCACAAGAGAGCCCTTACCACCGCGCCATAGGCGCATAACCACCTGTTTTTATGAGATCGCACATCAATAAACTCATGACGGGGCTGCTTGCGGCAGTCCTGTCTTTTTCATGCACGGGCGCAGATAAGAGTGCTGCGTACGGAGTGGCTGACAGCAAGGAGATGGCTGCCGAAGCCGGCAGCAGCTCGTCTGACATCCGCGTGGGTGAAGAGGCTATCCCTGAACGCAAGCTGACTAAGAACGGCATGCTGCGCTTCGAGACGTCCGACGCCCAGAAGACGCGTGCAGCCATACAGAAGGCCGTCACCGAGGCTAAGGGCTACGTGGCCAGCGACAGCAAGGACGAGGAGGAGGGCCGACAGACCTCCACCGTTACGCTGCGTGTGCCCAGCGACCGGTTCGACGCCCTCGTGGACCGTATCACTGCCGAAGCCGGCAAGATCGACTACAAGAACATCGAGGTGAGCGACGTCACCCAGGAGTACATCGACCTCGATGCCCGCCTCAAGACGAAGAAAGACCTCGAAGCCCGCTATCAGGAATTGCTCAAACGCGCCAATAGCGTGGATGAGGTTCTCAAGGTCGAGGCGCAGATCAGCAGTCTGCGTGCCGAGATCGAATCGGCCGAGGGGCAGATGCGCTATCTCAAGAATCAGGTAGCGCTCAGCACGCTCACCGTCTCGTTCTACGAGAAGACCGTCGCCGCAGGTTTCGGATATAAGTTCCAACGCGCACTGCGTCAGGGATGGGACAACCTCCTGTGGGTCATCGTCGGCCTCGCGAACCTCTGGGCCATCCTGTTGTTCGTCGCCATTGTGTGGATCATCATCGCACGCATCAGGCGTAATCGAAAGAGAAAGAAGGCGGCTGCGTCGCAATCGTAGTTACGGCCTTCGGCCGGGTAGTTATGCGCCTTCGGCGCGGTAGTCAGAAGTAGTTATAACGTGAGTTCGATGTAGGCCATCCTACGATTTCCTCAAGGAAATGAGTGGAAGCCCATCCCAGCGATTTCCTAAGGAAATGAGCTGAAAAAGTTTTGTGGCAGGCGATTTCCTGAGGAAATGAGCTGAAAAAGTTTGTGGCAGGCGATTTCCTCCAGAAAATCGCATATCGAACTCACGTTATAACTACTTCTGACTACTGCGCCGAAGGGTGCATAACTACATGAATCAATCATCATAACCCATTACATCACATAAAATGAACACCAAACACATCTATCTCGGGTTGCTCGGAGCAGCCCTCGTATTCATGGCTGCATCGTGCAGCTCTAACCAAACAGAAGGAGAGAAAATTTTGAAGCAATCCGATTTTCCCGCGCCGCCAGTGGCTGAGGTTCACCCCGACACCTTCGTCAACTTCGGCAAGCAGCGCATCGACAACTACTACTGGATGAAGGATAAGACGAATCCTAAAGTCATCGATTACATCAAGGCCGAGAACGCCTACACCGACACCGTCATGGCCTCTACCCGCGACCTACAACAGAAGATCTACGACGAGATCCTGGGCCGCATCAAGGAGGACGACGAGAGTTATCCCACCTACGACGACGGCTATTACTACTACAGCCGCACCGAGAAGGGCAAGCAATACCGTACCTATTGCCGCCGCAAGGGATCGATGGACGCTCCCGAGGAGGTGATCTTCGACGTCAATAAACTGGCGGCCGGTAAGCAAGCCTTCATCTTCCGCGGCTACGTCATTAGCCCGGACAACAGCAAGGCGGCCTACTTCTACAACGAGACCGGATCGTATGCCGAGTTCACCATGAAGGTGCGCGACCTTGCCTCCGGACAGGACGTCGGCTTCACCGTCGAGGGCGCCGCATCCGTGGCTTGGGCCAACGACAACCGCACGCTCTTCTACAGCGCCATCGACCACACCCTTCGCTCATCGAAGATCTTTCGTCGAGAGCTTGACGCCGCCGAAGGGACACTCGTCTACGAAGAGAAGGATGCCAAGTTCAGCACCTACGTCTCGGCCACAAAGACGAAGCAATTCATCTTCATCACCTGCGGCAGCTCCACCACCTCGGACGAGCGCTACATCTCGGCCGATCGACCCACGGACGCCTTCAAAGTCTTCCTGCCCCGCACGAAAGACGTCGAGTACAGCGTCTACGCCCACGCCGACCGCTTCTTCATCCGCTATAAAGACAAGGAGCACCTCAATGGACTCATCTACGAGGCGCCTCTCACAGGCTACGAAGACCGCAAAACGTGGAAGGAGTTCCTGCCCTACGACAAGGACGTCCGCATCGAAGCCCTCGACGTGCTCAAGGATTACGTAGCCTTAGAGCTTCGCAAGAACGGCCTCAACGAGATTCGTATCAAGCCCATCAACGGCGGCGAAACGAAGACCATCGCCTTCCCCGAACCCGTCTACACCGTCTCCCTCGGCGGCAATCCGGAGTACGACGCCACCACGATCCGCTACACCTACACCTCCCTCAACCGCCCCTCGACGCTCTACGAATACGCCATCACCGACGGCAAGACCACCAAGCTGAAGGAGCAAGAAGTGCCCTCCGGCTTCAATCCCGACGACTACGTCGTGGAGCGCCTCTGGGCCACCGCCCCGGATGGTGTCCGGGTACCCATGGCTGTGGTGTATAAGAAAGGCCTTAAGCGTGACGGATCGGCGCCCGCCCTGCTCTACTCCTACGGATCGTACGGCAGCAGCTCCGACGTCTACTTCAGCCCCGCCTATTACAGCCTCATCGACCGCGGCTTCGTCTTTGCCATCGCCCAGATCCGCGGCGGAAGCGACCTCGGCGAACAGTGGTACGAAGACGGCAAGCTGCTCAAGAAGAAGAACACCTTCACCGACTTCATCGCCTGCAGCGAGCTACTCATCAACGAGCATTACACCTCCGCCTCACGCCTGGCAGCGATGGGCGGCAGCGCCGGCGGCCTGCTCATGGGCGCCGTGGCCAACATGCGCCCCGACCTCTACCAGACGATCGTCGCCCAGGTGCCCTTTGTGGACGTCATCAACACCATGCTCGACGAGTCGCTGCCCCTCACCACCGGCGAATACGAAGAGTGGGGCAACCCCAACGAGGAGGAGTATTACAACTACATGCTCTCCTACTCGCCTTACGATAATATCCGGGCGCAGAACTATCCCAACATGCTCGTCACCGGCGGCCTGAACGACTCGCAAGTGCTCTTCCACGAGCCCCTCAAGTACGTCGCCAAGCTCCGCTCCATGAAGACGGACGACAACATCCTCATCCTCCACATGGACATGGATTCCGGCCACGGCGGCGCCACCGGGCGGTATGACAGCATCAAGGACACCGCCTTCGAGTTCGCCTTCATTCTCAATCGCGTCGGCATAGCTAAATAAGTGCCTTCCGGTGTGTCCGTCCACACACCATTTGCGATGAAAGCCCCCTTTCTGCTTCAAACGAGCAGTGAGGGGGCTTTCCTTTTTCTGAGTGCATCTCATATACCAGCCTTTTATGCTGACTTCTCATCAAAATTCGATCACTCGAGAGCTTTAAAACCTCATGCGTCATCAAAATTTGATCACGTGAGAGGTGAGAAAGCTCGTGCGTCATCAAAATTCGATCACTCGATAGATAAAAAAGCTCGTGCGTCATCAAAATTTGATCACGCGAGAGGTAAAAAAGCTCGTGCGTCATCAAAATTCGAT
>CALHPT010000203.1 GCA_938036405.1 uncultured Tannerella sp. | reverse complement strand
CTTCGCCGACGAGCGCGCCCGACTGATGCCGGCCGAGCGTGCCTGCCCGGCCGAGCGGGTGGTGGAGCTGCTCAAGGAGTACGACTTTGCACACCGCCGGCGGGTGTCGTTCGAGTATATCCTCTTCGACGGCGTGAACGACACGATGCGCCACGTGAAGGCGCTGGCGGCGCTGCTGCACGGGCTGCCGTGTCGGGTGAACCTGATCCGTTTTCACGCCATCCCGGGCGTGGAGCTGCGGAGTTGCAAGGCCGAGAAGATGGTCTGGTTTCGCGACGCGTTGAATGCGCGGGGCGTGGTCTGCACGATCCGGACGTCGCGCGGAGAGGACATCCAGGCGGCGTGCGGCATGCTCTCGACGAAGAAACTTTTAGAGGGGAAACATTAGGGTGTACCCTACTTTTGCACCGGATAATATATGTAGCACAACAAATAAGAGAAGACAATGAAGAAGACCTTTTCCTTTACGATGCTCATGGGCCTCGTGGCCCTGTTATGGAGCGCATGCCATACGTCGCCGTCGATCATTTCGGCCACGGGCATGCCGTACGAAGTGGAGGTGGTGACTACGCGCGCCATCTGGGACGATACGGTGGGCGTGAGCCTGCGTGCAGAGCTGCAACAGTCTATCAGTGGCCTGCCACAGGCCGAGCCTTCGATGCGTGTGACGTTCGTCACGCCGGACGATTTCAACGGAATGATGACATACGTGCGCAACATTGTCATGCTCTCGGTCGACGCCGAGCGCTACACAAAGCTGTCTGTGCGGACAGAGAAGGATCGCTGGGCTACGGGGCAGGCGGTGGTCTACATCTCGGCGCCGGACGAGGCGTCGGTGCTCACTTATCTGGCCGAAAATCGCGGCGCGCTGGTGGATTATTTCACGCGGCTGGAGATGGCGCGCATGGCGCAGGTGATGCAGGAGACGTACAGTTCGCTGGTGATGGATTCAGTGAAGTCGAAGTTTGGCGTGATGCTCAATGTGCCGTCGGACATCACCTCGTTTAAGGACACCACGGACTTCTTCTGGGCCTCGAATAACGCGAACACGGGCCGCATGGATGTGGTGGTTTACACCTTCCCCTACACCGACGAGAAGACGTTTACGCTGGAATACATGCAGCACATGCGCGACTCGATTCTGGGTGCGAACATCCCCGGGTCGTATCCGAACTCGCACATGACGACGCAGCCGATCGGCCTCACGTACACACCGAAGACGCTTCAGGGTAAGTATTGCGGTGTGCTGCGCGGACTGTGGAAGATGGAGGGCGACATGATGGGCGGACCGTTCGTCAGCTTTGCCCGGCTGGACGAGGCGAACCGCCGTGTGGTGGTAGCCGAGGGCTTTGTTTACGCCCCCGAAACGGACAAGCGCAATTATATCCGCCGATTAGAGGCAGGGCTACACACGCTGCGTCTGCCCGGCGAGTTCGACAAGCCGCTGGACGGTGTGGAGGAAATGAACGGAAAGAAGAACTAACAACGAAAAATGATGGAAGAAAGACTGATCCGCGTGGGCATCACGCAGGGAGATATGAACGGGGTGGGATACGAGGTGATTCTGAAGACGTTTGTGGAGGAGATGATGACGGATATCTGCACGCCGGTGATCTATGGTTCACAGAAGGCGTTGCAGCACTATTTGAAGACACTGGCGGACATGGAGCCTCTGGTGCCGAACGTGATCTCTCGCGCCGAGGAGGCAGCCGAGGGTAAGGTGAACCTCATCGAATGCGTCGCGCCCAACTGCCCCATCGCACCGGGCGAATCGACACCGGAGGGTGGCATGGCGGCCTTCGCGTCACTTGAAGCGGCCGTGGCCGACATCAAACGCGGCGCCATTGACACACTCGTCACAGCGCCCATCAACAAGCATAACATCCAGCACGACGGCTTCCACTTTCCCGGCCATACGGAGTATCTCGAGGCCTGCTTTGGTGAAAATGGCGTCTACCATTCGCTGATGATTCTCACGAGCGACAGGCTGCGCGTAGCCTTAGTGACGGGACACGTACCGCTCGCCAGCGTCGCCTCCCATCTCACGTCGGAGGCCATCACAAGCAAGCTGCTACTCTTCAATACGTCGCTGAAAGAGGACTTCGGCATCGTTTGTCCGCGCATCGCTGTGCTCTCGCTCAATCCGCACTCCGGTGACGCCGGGCTGCTGGGGCAGGAGGAGGAGACGGTGATCAGTCCGGCGATGGAGGAGGCCAAGAAGAAAGGCGTACTGTCGTTCGGTCCCTACGCCTCGGATGGCTTTTTCGGTTCGGGTACTTATCGTCTGTTCGACGGTGTGCTGGCCATGTATCACGACCAGGGGCTGGCGCCGTTCAAGGCCTTGGTGATGGACGAAGGTGTAAACTTTACAGCCGGATTGCCTGTCGTTCGCACCTCGCCCGACCACGGCACGGCCTACGACATTGCCGGCCGCAACCGTGCCTCGGAAGCCTCCTTCCGGCAGGCCATCTACACCTCGATCGACATCTATCGCAACCGTGAAGCGTATCGCCAAGCCACCCTGCGTCCCCTCCGCAAGGAGTTTGTCGACAAGAACGGGAAGGACAACGTGAAGCTGGACTTAACGAAAGAAGAATCGGAGTTATAGCGGGAATTGGTAAGATCGAAACAGCTTCTACCTTTGCCCGCCGTGTAAAAAAGACAGGTATCATGTTCAAGAACAAAACGGTGGTTTACACCTCAGGAACATTCGACATGTTCCACTACAATCATCTTCGGATGATCAATTACGCCCGCAGCTTGGGCGACATTCTGATTGTCGGCGTGAGCACGGACGAACTCGTATCGTCGTACAAGGCGCCCCCCATCATCCCCTTCAACGAGCGGATGCAAATCCTTGAAGCGCTCAAGACGCCCGACATCGTTATCCCGCAACATACGCTTGATCATACTGAGATCGTCAAGAAGCTCAATATCGACGCTTTCGTGGTCGGTGACGATTGGTACGGCAAGTATGACTACTTGCGCGAGCTTGATGTGCAAGTCTTCTACTTCCCCTATGGCACGGGCGTCTCCTCTTCTTCGCTTCGTAAGACCATTCACGACTCTTACGAGAAGAATCTGAGACAAGAACGACAGGCGAAGCCGGCATCGGTGAAGGGGATGAAGATCGGCCTTGATGAAGAGGACGACACCGCTTCAAGCAAACAGCAATAATCCCCCCTCACACATGATTAAGCAAGCATTGATCACGGGCGGCACGAAGGGCATCGGCCGCGCCGTGGCTGACACGTTGGCTCGTGCCGGATACGACCTGACGCTGACCTACGGTACGGACACCGTGGCCGCCGAAGAGGCTGCCGAAGCGATCCGTGCGGCATCGTCGGTTCGGGTCGACCTACTCCAGGCCGACATTACCGATCCCGCTTCTATCGCGCGCATCGCCGGTCACTTCGAGGCTTCGGACGCTACGCTCGACGCGGTCGTCCTGAACGCTGGCACTACCTACCGTGCCTCTTTCGAGGAGCTGGAACTCACGGAGTGGGAGCGGCAGTTCTTCGCCAACGTACACTTTCCCGTCTTCCTCTTGCAGCGCCTTGTCCGTCGCATACGGCGCGGCGCGGGCGTTGTCTTTACCGGCTCGCTGATGGCCGTTGAGCCGCACGGCATGTCATTGTCGTACGGCATTACCAAGTCCGCTGTGCATGCGCTGGCCAAGAACCTCGTCAAGTTTCTTGCCCCGTACGGTGTCCGCGTGAACGCCGTCGCACCGGGCTTTGTCGAGACCGACTGGCACCGCACGAAGCCCGCCGAGGTGCGTCGCAACATCGAGGGTAAGATCGCTTTGGGGCGTTTCTGTAGCCCTGAGGAAGTGGCCGAGGTCTATCGGATGTTGGTTGAGAACAGTTACATGAACGGTTCGGTGGTCGTGGCGGACGGCGGATATAGCTATCGGTGAACCATGAGTGATAAGACATTCGAATCATCCCTAAAGTCCATCGAGACCGAAAACCTCATCGATCTCCATTTCTATCGTCCCATCGGTTACCGCTTGGCGCGCATGCTACAGCATACCGGCGTCACGCCGAACATGGTCACCATCCTCTCCATCTTCGTCGGAGCCGGCACGGGCTACCTTTTCTACTTTACAAACCGTCCGGAGTACACCGTAGCCGGCATTCTGCTGCTCATCATGGCCAACATCCTCGACTGTGTCGACGGCCAGCTGGCCCGCCTGACCGGCATCAAGTCGGAGATTGGCCGCATCCTCGACGGCATCGCCGGCGACATCTGGTTCACCCTCATCTACGTCGGCCTCGCCCTGCGACTTTCGCACCTCTATGGTAGTGGTTGGTTCTTCGTTCCCGCCGTAGCCTCTGGGTTGTCTCACCTGTTGCAGGCCGGCATCACAGACTACTATAAGACACTCCATCTCTATTTCGTCAGCAAAGAGAAAGGGCGCGAGTTTCACAGCATCGATCAGGTCAAGGCGCAACAGCGTGAGATGAAGAGCCGCACCAATCGCGCCTTCTATACCCTGTACGAACTCTACACCCGCGTACAGGAGTTTTGGACTCCCGCCTTGCAACGCATGCTCCGTAGGCTCCAAGCGCGCTATGGCGACGACATCCCCGAGCGTCTCCGTCTGGCCTTCCGTAGCCGTAGCCGCCATCTCATGACGCACTACATCGACTTCATGACCTTCAACGGTCGCACCGTCGTCCTCTTCCTCGTCATGCTCCTCAGCATCCGCTGGAGCGGTATCGTGTGGATCTATTTCGTGTACGAGATTGTCGTCCTCAACACCATCCTGCTCATCTCTATCCGTCGGCATGAGCAGATCTGCCGCGACATCATCACCCTTGACGAACAATCGGAATGAGTGAGCAGCAAGAAGCAAAACCCGTCTTCGGGCTGCCCGACTTGCAGGCGGTTGCACCCATCTTTCGCTGCCGATGGGCCTCCGCCTTGGCCCGCCAACTGATGAAATGGCTTGCCATCGATAAGGTCAACGCCATTCACTCCAAACATTGCCACCTCCGTGGCGCCGCCTTTACCTCGGCCATGCTCGCCGACCCCATGATGGACGTCCGTTACAACATTCATCACGCCGAGCGCCTTGACGCCCTGCCACCGGGAGCCTTCATCACCGTCTCTAACCACCCCATCGGATCGCTCGACGGCATCATCCTCATCGACCTTTTTGCCTCTCGCCGTCCCGACTTTCGCGTCATGGTCAACGGCATGCTTGAGCGCATCTGGGCCATGTCTGACAACTTTATCTCCGTCACACCCAAGACGGGCAATCAGACGACGGCCCATCACGCCAATGTAAGCGGTGTGCGGATTGCTCTCGAAGGGCTGCGTAACGGTCATCCCATCGGATTCTTTCCCGCCGGAGCCATGTCGTTCGGAAATGCCCGCGGTGAGGTGCGCGACCGGCCGTGGACGCACAGCGTGATCCGTCTGATACGCAAAGCCGGCGTCCCTGTCTATCCCGTTTACTTCGATTTTCGCAATTCCGACTTCTTCTATTTCCTGGGTCGAATCAGCTGGAAGATTCGCACCCTGCGCGTGCCGGCTGAGGCTTTTAATAAGCGCGGACGTACGGCGGAAGTCTACATCGGCGCCCCCATTGATCCAGAAGTGATCCGCAGTTATACGGACGATATTTCTCTGGCAGACTTCCTTTATCACAGCACGTATGCGCTGCCGACGGAGAAA
>CALHPT010000202.1 GCA_938036405.1 uncultured Tannerella sp. | reverse complement strand
CGCTGCGTGCCAGCGGCTCCGTCAAGCGACTTTCTGACTCACTTTTGATCCAGCGGACCGGCAAGCGAGTTGCCGGCGAGGCCCTTTTTTCATTTTGAAGATCGTCGCACGATCTTTTGTGTGGGATTCTGAAAATTGAATTGGAGAAATCTGAACGCTGCCTTGGAATTGGATAAATGGCCTGTCGTGCCACGCTGATAGGCCTCCGATGTTCCACAAAGGATCGGCGCGAGGTGCGTACAGAGCTACGGCACCCAGCGGTCGAGGGAATTGCCGTAACTTTGCCCCATCAAAACAGTAAACAGATACATTCTAATCAAGAAAATATCGTCGTTATGGACAGTAAGATTCAGGAATTGACCGAGAAGATTTATCGGGAGGGCGTGGAGAAAGGCAACGAGGAGGCCGGGCGCATCGTGGCTGACGCCAAGGAGAAAGAGGCGAGCATGCTGCGCGAAGCGCGTACGGAGGCCGACGCCATCGTGGAACAGGCACGCCGGGAGGCGGACGAACTGCGTAAAAACACGGAGGCAGAGCTGAAGATGTATGCCGCACAGGCCGTGGAGGCGCTCAAAACGGAGGTGGCCGACCTCGTCACCGACCGCGTGGTGCGGAAGGACGTGAAGGCTGCCACGGCGGATGCCGACTTCATGCGGCAGATGATGCTCGAAATCGCTCGCGAGTGGGCTAAAAACGGCGAAATGACCATCCAAGCGGCTGACGCAGACAAACTGACGGCCTATTTTAAGGCCAATGCCGCAGAGCTGCTCAAGGGCGGCGTACGGATCGAGGAGGTGAACGGCCGCAAGGCCTCGTTTGCCATCGCCCCGGCCGACGGCTCATACAAGGTGCAGTTCGGCGAGGCGGAGTTCGTGGAATATTTCAAGGAGTTCCTGCGCCCGCAGCTGATTGAGATGCTTTTCAGCAAATGAGTAAGTATTACTACCTGATCGCGGGGCTGCCCGAGGTGGCTCTGGACGACGGAAGGCGCCCCTATACGGTGGCGGACTTCAAGGCGGAGGTGATGCCGATGCTTTCGGCCGCAGATCGCCAACTGTTTTCCTGCTTTTTCCTTCAATATGATCATCGCAATGTGCTGTCGATGCTGCAACGCACGGAGACCGTATGGGATCCGCGCGGCACAGTGACTCGTGACGACGTGGAAGCCGTATTGGCCGCGCTGAAGGAGGAGGAACCGCTGCCCCGAACGGCTCTTCCGGCCTATCTCGTGGACTTCATGCGGGAGTATCTCCAGGCCGCAGATGAGGGACGGACAACGGACCCTGTGCTCTGGCAAGACCGGCTGTCGGCGCTCTATTTCCGCTATGCGATGGGGATGAAAAACGCGTTCGTCAGCGCGTGGTACGAGTTGAACCTGAACATCGCCAATGTGCTCACGGCGCTCTCCTGCCGCAAGCATGGACTGGACCGCGCGGAGTACGTCGTGCCAGCCAACGAAACGGCCGAACTGCTGCGGACATCGAACGCGCGCGACTTTGGGCTGGGCGAATCGCTGGAATACCTGCCGGAGCTGATGCGCGTGGCCGAGGAACCGGACTTGCTGATGCGTGAGCGGAGGCTGGACTTGATGAAATGGCATTGGCTGGAGGAAGCGACGTTTTTCAAGACGTTCGACTTCGAAACGGTCTTTGCATACCTGCTGCGCGTGGAGATGATCGAGCGGTGGGCAGCACTCGACGCAGCCGCGGGCGAGGAGACATTCCGCGGCATGGTAGGCGCACTCAAGAAGGGTAGCGCCACGGTGCTGGACGAATTCAAACGAAATCATACAAAATAGATATACAGAGAATGACAACGAAGGGAACTGTGAAGGGCATCGTGTCGAACCTGGTCACTGTGGAAGTGGACGGGCCGGTGTCACAAAACGAAATATGCTACATCACCGTGGGCGGCGTGCGCCTGATGTCCGAGGTGATCAAAGTGATTGGGCGCAACGCCTATGTGCAGGTCTTCGAGAGCACACGCGGCATGCGCGTGGGCGACGAGGCCGAGTTCATGGGCCACATGCTGGAGGTGACGCTCGGGCCGGGCATGCTCTCGCGCAACTACGACGGGCTGCAAAACGATCTGGACAAGATGGACGGCGTCTTCCTCAAACGCGGCGAGTACACCTACCCCCTCGACGACGACCGGCTGTGGGACTTCAAGCCGCTGGCTAAGGCCGGCGACACGGTCGAGGCTGGCTCGTGGCTCGGCGAGGTGGAAGAGAACGCACAGCCGCACCGCATCATGGTGCCGTTCAAATTTGAGGGTACCTATAAGGTAAAGTCGGTGGTAGCTGCGGGCCAGTATCCCGTGACGCACACCATCGCCGTGCTGACGGACGAGCAGGGCGCAGAGCACCCGGTGACAATGATCCAAAAGTGGCCGGTGAAGCGCGCCATCACGTGCTACAAAGAGAAGCCGCGGCCGTACAGATTGCTCGAAACGGGCGTGCGCATCATCGACACGGTGAACCCCATCGTGGAGGGTGGAACGGGCTTCATCCCTGGGCCATTCGGAACGGGTAAAACGGTGCTTCAGCACGCCATCTCGAAGCAGGCGGAAGCGGACATTGTGATCATCGCTGCCTGTGGCGAACGCGCCAACGAGGTGGTGGAGATCTTCGTGGAGTTCCCCGAGTTAGTCGACCCGCACACGGGCCGCAAGCTGATGGAACGAACGATCATCATCGCCAACACGTCGAACATGCCAGTTGCTGCGCGTGAGGCGTCGGTCTACACGGCCATGACCATCGCGGAGTATTACCGCAGCATGGGTCTGAAAGTGTTGCTCATGGCCGACTCCACGTCGCGCTGGGCACAGGCACTCCGCGAGATGTCGAACCGACTCGAAGAGCTGCCGGGACCGGACGCCTTCCCGATGGACTTGTCTGCGATCGTAGCCAACTTCTACGCTCGCGCCGGTATGGTGGTGTTGAATAATGGAAAGACAGGTTCTGTGACGTTCATCGGTACCGTATCACCCGCGGGCGGTAACCTGAAAGAGCCGGTGACGGAGAACACGAAGAAGGTGGCGCGTTGTTTCTACGCCCTCGAGCAGGCACGCGCCGACCGCAAGCGTTACCCGGCCGTCAACCCGATCGACAGCTACTCGAAATACTTGGAGTACCCCGAGTTTGAAGCCTACGTCTCGGAACACATCTCGCCCGAATGGCTCGGCATGGTGAACGAGGTAAAAACGCGTATGCTGCGCGGCAAGGAGATCGCAGAGCAGATCAACATCTTGGGTGACGACGGTGTGCCGGTGGATTACCACGTGACATTCTGGAAGTCGGAGCTGATCGACTTCGTCATCCTGCAGCAAGACGCCTTCGACGCCACCGACTCGGTAACGCCGCTCGAGCGTCAAGAGTACATGATGAAGCGCGTGATCGACATCTGCCACCAAGACTTCGCCTTCGACAACTTTAGCGAGGTAACGGACTACTTCAAACGACTGATCAATATGCTCAAGCAGATGAACTATTCAGAGTTCCGCAGCGAACAGTTCGAGAATTACAGCCGGCAGGCCGAGACACTCCTTCAGGAGGCAGCCGCCAAGTCGAAACAATAAGAATCAAGTGAGATATGGCAACAAAAGCATTTCAAAAGATATTTACGAAAATCACGCAGATCACAAAGGCGACATGCTCGCTGAAGGCTACAGGCGTGGGCTACGACGAACTGGCCTCGGTGGACGGTAAACTGGCGCAGGTGGTGAAGATCGCCGGCGACGAGGTGACGCTGCAAGTGTTCTCCGGCACGGAAGGCATTCGCACGAACGCCGAAGTGGTGTTCATGGGCAAAGCACCGTCACTCAAAGTGGGCGACCAGCTGGCAGGACGTTTCTTCAATGCCTATGGCGACCCCGTGGACGGCGGCCCCGTACCCGAGGGGCGTGAGGTGGAGATCGGTGGACCGTCGGTAAACCCGGTGCGCCGTAAGCAGCCGTCAGAATTGATCGCTACAGGTATCGCCGGTATCGACCTGAACAATACGCTCGTGACGGGGCAAAAGATCCCCTTCTTCGCCGATCCCGATCAGCCGTTTAACGAGGTAATGGCAATGGTGGCCTTGCGTGCCCAGTCGGACAAGATCGTCCTCGGTGGCATGGGTATGACGAACGACGACTTCCTCTTTTTCAAGAACACTTTCAGCAATGCCGGTGCACTCGACCGCATCGTCAGCTTCATCAATACGACGGAAGACCCATCAGTGGAGCGCATCTTGGTGCCTGACATGGCGCTGGCAGCTGCGGAGTATTTCGCCGTAGAAAAGCATGAGAAGGTACTGGTGCTGCTGACTGACATGACGAACTATGCCGACGCACTTTCCATCGTGTCGAACCGCATGGATCAGATCCCGTCGAAGGACTCCATGCCGGGTTCGCTCTATTCGGACCTCGCCAAGATCTACGAGAAGGCCGTGCAGTTCCCCGACGGTGGATCGATCACCATCATCGCCGTAACCACGCTCTCCGGTGGCGACATTACCCACGCCGTACCCGACAATACGGGTTACATCACCGAGGGACAGCTCTACCTGCGACGTGACAGCGACGTAGGCAAGGTTATCGTCGACCCGTTCCGTTCGCTCTCCCGACTGAAGCAATTAGTGACGGGCAAGAAGACGCGTGAGGATCACCCACAGGTGATGAACGCGGCCGTGCGACTTTATGCCGATGCCGCCGACGCCAGAACCAAAATGGAGAACGGTTTCGACCTGACAGATTACGACAACCGCGCCTTGGCTTTCGCCCGTGATTACTCTGAGAAGTTGCTCGCCATTGACGTCAACCTCAACACAACGGAGATGCTCGACGTGGCGTGGACACTCTTTGCCAAGCACTTCAAGCAGGAGGAGGTCAACATCAAACAGGCGCTTGTGGACAAGTATTGGCCGGCGGCGCAATGAGCGGACACTTCGCAGTGAACTGTCATGGCTATTAAATTTCAATACAACAAGACCTCTCTTCAGGGCTTAGAGAAGCAACTGAAGGTGCGCGAACGTGCCCTGCCGACGATCAAAAGCAAGGAGAGCGCGCTGCGTATGGAGGTGAAGCGAACGAAAGGCGAGGCGGCAGCACTGGAGGATCGGTTGGAGAAAGAGATTCGGAACTATGAGTACATGATGGCGCTCTGGAATGAGTTTCGACCCGACCTGATCTCCGTGGAGGACGTCCGACTATCGACGCGAAAGATTGCCGGCGTGCCCATCCCCGTGCTCGATGGTGTGGAATTTCGCATTGCGCGCTACAGCCTCTTCAGCGCCCCCTCGTGGTACGCTGACGGCATCGAGCTACTCAAGACAATGGCCGAAACGGGTATCGAAGCGGAGTTCACCAACCTGAAACTCGATATGCTCGAGCGTGCCCGTCGACGCACCACACAGAAGCTGAACCTCTTCGAGAAGGTGCAGATCCCTGGCTACAAGGACGCCATCCGTAAGGTGAAACGATTCATGGAAGACGAGGAGAGCCTCTCCAAATCGTCGCAGAAGATTATGCGCGCCAATCAAGAAAAACGTAACGCGAAGGAGGCTGAAGCATGATTGTAAAAATGAGCAAGTACGCCTTCATGGTGTACCATAAAGAATACGACGCCTTCCTGGAACTGCTGCGCTCGCTGGGCGTGGTACATATCCGGGAAACGAAGTCGGAGAAGGACGACTTAGGCCTGCAACGCCTCATGGTTGAGCGCAAACGTCTACAAAGTGAGTTGCGCCAGCTGAAGCAAACGCAGGAGAGTCGCCTCGATGCGTTGAAGGATGAAGCGAAAGCCGCCAAAAACAAAGGCAAGATCACGCTGCCCATCGCCCCCGAGCGACCCGTGACGACCGAGGAAGGCGCCGCCCTGTTAGACAGGATCGACGACCTACGCGCCCGGATGGAGAAAGCGCAGACGGCCGAACAGGCCACGGAGAAGGATCTCGCTGCGATGCAAGTTTGGGGCGAGTTCAGCTACGCCGACCTCCGACGCCTCCGCGACGCAGGTTACGAAGTCACCTTCTTCTCCTGCCCTGCCGCACGCTACGACGAAGCGTGGGAAACGGATTTCTATGCTGTTCCCATCGCCACCGCACAGTCGGCCACATACTTCATCACCATCACGCCCGTCGGTACCCCGATCGATATGGATGCCGAACGGGTACGTATGCCTGAGAAGGACCTCGATGCCCTCCGCAACACACGCGAGGAACAGCATCGCCAGCGCGAGGAGCTGAACGCTGAGCTGTTGGCCGTCGCTCTCAACGACTACCGCACGCTCGAAGCCTACGACCGACTACTTGAGAACGAGTACACGTGGGACAACGCCAAGGTGCAAACCGAACGCGAGGCCGACGACCGACTCATGCTGCTCGAAGGTTGGATCCCCGCTGCTGAGGCATCGTCGCTCGAAACGGCTCTCGACCGCGGCAACTATTACTGCCGCAAGCTCGAGATCAACGATGAGGACGACATCCCCATCGAACTGAAGAACAACCGCTTCAACCGACTCTTCGAGCCGATCACCAAGCTTTACTCCCTGCCCAACGCCCGCGAGTTTGACTCCACGCCCCTCTTCGCCCCCTTCTTCATGCTCTTCTTCGGCATCTGTTTCGGCGACGGAGGCTACGGACTCCTGCTCCTCCTCTTGGGCACACTCATGAAGCCCCGCGCCAAGGACAGCATGAAGCCCATCCTCTCGCTACTGCAATGCTTCGGCATCGCTACGCTGGTTGTGGGCACCCTTTCTGGCTCCTTCTTCGGCGTCAATCTGGCTGAGGTCAGCGCCTTCGCATCCGTCAAGCGCTACTTCCTATCGAGCGAAAACATTATGAACCTCTCTATCCTGATCGGCTTCGTCCATGTGCTCTACGGCAAGTTTGTCGCCGCTATGAAGGTCAAAGTGCAACGCGGACTCAAGTACAGCCTCGCCGGCTTCGCATGGGTGTTCCTCATCTTGGCTCTCGCCTTGGCCGTCGGACTGCCGATGGCGAATATTCAGCTGCCTCAGCCCGTGGTCTACGCCCTCTACGGCGTCGCTGGCCTTGGCGCACTCATCGCCTTCTTCTACAACTCGCCGGGGAAGAACATCTTCCTCAACTTCGGTTCAGGCATTTGGGCGACGTACAACACGGCCTCCGGCCTCTTGGGTGACACCCTCTCCTACATCCGGCTCTACGCCATCGGCCTGACCGGATCCCTGCTGGGCGGTGTCTTCAACACGATGGCCGTAGACATGACCAGCAGCCTCCCGCTCTATATCCGTTGGCTGCCGATGCTCCTCATCTTGCTCTTCGGCCACGCCCTGAACATCGGCTTGAGTATGATCAGCTCGCTCGTTCACCCCATGCGTCTGATCTATGTGGAGTACTACAGAAACTCGGAGTTTGAAGGCGGCGGAACCGCCTACGCTCCCTTCCGAAAAATATAAATCAATCAGAATAACAAAACCTCAAAAACAAAGTATTTTAGAATTATGGGACCCGTATTATTAGCGTATGTAGGAGTCGCACTGATGGTAGGCCTGAGTGGCATCGGCAGTGCATATGGATTGACAATCTGCGGTAACGCCGTGGTGGGAGCGATGAAAAAAGCTCCAGACAAAATGGGTACGTACGTCGCCCTGAGCGCCCTGCCCAGTTCGCAAGGCCTCTACGGCTTCGTTGCCTATATGATGATGCAGAAATTCCTCGTCGGCAGTATCCCCTGGGTAACAGCCGCAGGCATCTTGGGCGCAGGGCTGATCATGGGCTTTGCCGGCTTCTTCTCGGCCATTCGTCAGGCACAAGTTTGTGCCAACGGTATCGCCGCCACCGGCGCCGGCCACAACGTCTTTGTCGCCACGATGGTTATGGCCGTATTCCCCGAGCTCTACGCCATCCTCGCCCTCGTTGTGTCTATTTTGATCTCCTTCTCCTTCCCCGCAGTAGTGGCCTAAAGTCTCTCGCGAAAAGGAACAGTGGCCCCCTCCTCTCCCAGCGAGAGCGAGGGGGCTTTTCCTTTTTGGGAGCACCCCTTCAGCATGAAGGCTCGCTGGGGGCTTGATCTTCTCATGCTTTCTTGTCGTCCCTTGAAGGAAGAAAAGGAAGTCGCTCCTTCCCCTCAAAAAAAGTAACGGCTGGATTTGGTGATGTGGATGGAAGCACTACTTTTGCGGCCGTAATCATTCGACGGAATGACGATCCTTGACTCCGTAGCTCAGTTGGTAGAGCAAATGACTCTTAATCATTGGGTCGAGAGTTCGAGCCTCTCCGGGGTCACACAAAAACATTTTCTTCCAATCGAATTGACAAAAACGAAGGCTGCGCCGGTTCATCCGGTGCAGCCTTTTTTGCTTTCATACCCCTCCACGCGATTTTGATCCGCCCCCAATCTCCTGCGCACGACTTCCCATGAAAGCCCAGCCGCCCCCTTTCCCCGACGCAAAGTCTCCAACCGAAGTCCCGCGAAGCCATTCTCAACGCGCAAAGCCTTCAACCGAAGTCCTGCGAAGCCATTCTCAACACGCAAAGCCCCGAATCAGAATCCTGCGAAGCTATTTTCTACCAGCAAAGCCCCCAATCGAAGTCCCGCAAAGCTATTTTCAATCGACGATAGAGTCACTGAGAAAAAAATCATGTTTTCGTGACATCATATGGATAGCACAAATCATGTATTCAAACAATCATGCATGCAGTTTTATATGAAAAGTATTGTGTACCCTATTTTCTGCATGCAGTTATCTATGATACATTTTTTGAGCCTTATATATCCACACACATTATGATGAATACAATTCATTTCAGATTTATGTGCGTACATATTCGCTTAAAAAACTCCGTATATATTTTTCTTGCATACACGAAAAGATAAGAGATCATGGAACAAACTTACTGCACGCATTACACTATCAACCATCTTACAAATATCTTCCTGCTTACACATTACATTGAAAAACTTCCCATTACATTTCTAATCCACACATGAATTATAGAAAACAAGAACAATAATTGATTCTGCACACAGAACAAAAAGAAGAACATTCCTGTCACATCTTCGTGATATCACGAAATCATGAATAATGGCGCGGAGAACACTTCGCGGATTGAAAATGACCCCGCGAAAGTTCGATGGAGGGCTTCGCGGATTGAAAATAGCTTCGCTGGACTTCGGTTGATGGCTTCGCAGGTTGAGAATGGCCCTGCGGGAACCGGATTGAAAGTCTCGCGAAATGAAAATGCAACTGCGGAATTTCGCGTCGGGGTTTTCCGTGTTGAAAACAGCTCCACGGCGTTTCGTCTGAAGGCTTCGAAAGGGCGCAACAGACCCGCCCAATCCGCAGCACAAGCCGCCGCTCCACAAAAGCCTCTTGAAAGTTTTCCTACTTTTGTCCCCGTCGATCAGCACGATATCCTTCACTTATCGAACCGAATAGGGGAGCGTGAATGTGCCCATCGACCTCCTTCTTTTTTGAAGGGTACACATTAAAACAATCTGCACAAAGAGCAAAGTGGTGGCAAACGGACCGATTAAAAACAAGCTGTGGAGCGTGCTTATCGTCTCCATCCTCTGCACGTTGTGGTGTGCTCCACAGCTGCAGGCGGGTAACAAAACATTCACCGTAGTGATCGACGCCGGACACGGCGGACGTGACCCCGGAGCCAGGGGCTACAAAACGAACGAAAAGAACATCAATTTGGCCATCGCCAAAAAGCTGGGTGAGATGATCGCCGACGGACATAAGGACGTGAAGGTCATCTACACGCGGACGAGCGACAAGTTCGTCGAGCTGGAGGCGCGCGCCAACATTGCCAACCGCAACAACGCCAACCTCTTTATCTCCATCCACACGAATTCGCTGAAGCGCGGCAGCTCTGTCCGAGGTACAGAAACGTACACCCTCGGGCTGGCTCAAACGAAGGAGAATCTGGACGTGGCTATGCTGGAAAACTCCGCCATCTTGCTGGAGGATAACTACAAGAAACGCTACGAAAACTTCAACCCGCACTCCTCAGAGTCATACATCATGTTCGACCTGATCCAGAATAAAAACATGGCGCAGAGTATCGCCTTTGCCACAGAAATCCAACGCGGATTCGAGCAGGCCGGGCGGAAAAACCGCGGCGTGCGGCAGGCAGGGTTCCTGGTACTGAAGGCGACAAGCATGCCCAGTGTGCTCGTCGAAGTGGGCTACATCTCGAACCCTGAAGAGGAGCGTTACATGGCTTCCGAAAAGGGTCGCACGGAGCTGGCTCGGGCTATTTACAACGCTTTCGGACGCTACAAGCGCAACTACGAACGCAAGCAGGGCCAAGGTCGCACGTCAGCACCAGCGGAAAAGAAGGAGGAGCCAAAAAAATCGACCACAAGCCGCACCTCATCGTCGTCGCGGTCGAGCGTGGAGGTGCAGTTCGACGGTCCGGCACGGAGCGTGGTGAGCCAAAGCCGCAGCTCGTCCGTGAGCAGCAATGAGATGGTCTACAAGGTGCAGATCCTGACGTCTGACAAGCCACTTCCGGACAACTCCCGAGCCTTCAAGGGGCGTCGCACGAGCTATTACCGCGAGGGTAACCAGTACAAATACACGTGCGGCCAAACGACGGACTTCAAAGAGATACAGCAGCTCCACCGGGAACTCCTGAAGGACTTCCCGCACGCTTTCATCATCCGTATGAAGGACGGGAAGCGGCTGAAATAATCCGAGAGAGACATATTCCACAACACAGATATGAAGATGAAGTTTTCCAAAGAGGTGACGATCGGCATTGTGACGATCATCAGCCTGACACTGCTCTACATGGGCGTTAATTACCTAAAGGGGATCAACCTGTTCCGCCCCGTCAACCGCTATTTCGTGGCCTGTTCGAACGTGAAAGACGTGACAATCTCCAGCCCCGTCTACGTCGAGGGCTTCAAGGTGGGACTGGTCAGAAATATCATTTACGACTATTCGACGACGAACCGGATCCTCGTTGAGATCAATCTCGAAAAAAGCATGCGCATCAATCGGGGCAGCTACGTGGCACTGGAAAAGACACTCCTCAGCGGTGCCGAGCTACATATCAAACTGAATAAATACGTGGACGAATACCTGCAATCGGGCGACACGATCGAGGGTCGCCAGCCGGAGAGTCTGATGTCGACCGTGCAGGATGAGATGCTACCGCAGGTGGTGGCACTCTTGCCGAAGCTGGATTCGATTCTGACGGGGCTCCAAGTGCTAGTCAATCATCCAGCCCTCGCACAGTCGCTTGACAACATCGAGCGGACAACAGCCGGACTGGAGCAATCGTCCAAACAGCTGAATAGACTGTTGCAAAGGGATGTCCCGGCCATCGCTGGCAACCTAAACACGGCCTCGGCCAACTTCTCCGCCCTGAGTGGCGACCTACGTACGCTGGATCTAAATGGCACCGTGCAATCGCTCAATCAGACCATTGGAAACCTGAACCAAACGACAGCTAAGCTGAACGCGAAAGACAATTCCATGGGGCTGTTGCTGAACGACACGACGCTCTACAACAACCTCAATCAGACCGTCGGGAGTGCCAACAGCCTGCTGATCGACTTCAAGGAGCATCCGAAACGCTACGTCCGCTTCTCGCTCTTCTGACCCCGCGTCCGAGCCACCGCAACGCATAAAAAATCCCCCCTTTCGCCACCGTCGGCGGAAGGGGGGATTTGCATTCGGAGATATCTACGGTTATCGCTCCATATTCAGCGCAAATTCGATCTTAGTCGACTTCTCCACCATACTGGCTAATCCGGCTTTCAGACCTTCCATCACGCCCGAAGGCATTTTACCAGCCATCGAAAAGATCGCGGGCAGGTAAGAACCCATCGATTTGATCGTCTCGGTGTCGAGGTAGAAGCGAGCGTTGTTTCCGCTAATCGTGTAGCGCACAGGGATGCCATTCTTCAGCGCCGCCTTGATCTGTGTCAGCGTCTGCGCGTCGAGAGTTGATCCGGCGAAAGCCTTATCGGTGTCGATAAAGAGTCGCATGCGGCCATTGCCCTCGTCCTTGTACGTAGCGAAGCCGTCAGACGTCGCCCAAGTTTTCGTCTCGGATTTGAAGAAGGTGCCTTGCACCTTACCGTCAGACGTCAGGGTGACATCCTTCACAGCAGCTTTGACCAGATTGCCGAGCGTTGATGTCAGATAAGGGGAGAGCATATTGGCAGTAAACTTCTGTCCCATGACCTCAAGCACGGCATCACTCGGTGCCTCCCAAACGACTTCCATTTGGCCTTTTTCTTTCAGCTTCCATGTGCCAGCCAAACCGCTCGTTTTCGGATCATCATCCTTGCTACAACTACTGAAGAGCAGCCCCATACAGAGGATCAACGCTCCATAGATCAGATTCTTTCTCATCATTTCTTTCCTTTCTATTTATGATTAATTAAGTCGGGGCAAAGTTATTACATTTGCCCCCGAAAAATTATTGAACCATGAAACAGTATGATTTTAACGAGTTTATCGAGAGAACAAACACTGATTCTATTAAGTATGACGCGCTGACAGAGAACTTCGGGCGGGACGGTTTGCTACCACTTTGGGTGGCCGATATGGACTTCCGAACGCCGGACTTCATCCTCGATGCGCTGCGCCGACGCTGTGAGCACCCTGTGTTCGGGTACACGTTTCCGTCCTCGGCGTACTATGACGCCATCATTCGCTGGGTGCACGACCTGCACGGGTGGGACATCCGCCGCGAATGGATCTCTTACATCCCGGGCATCGTCAAAGGCTTTGCCTTCGTAATCGACCACTTCACGAAATCGGGTGACCGCATCATCATTCAGCCGCCCGTTTATCACCCCTTCCGCCTCGTGCCCGAAGGGATGCAGCGTGAAGTGATTACGAACCCACTGCGGCTGGTGAACGGTGTGTACGAGATGGACTTCGAACAATTGGAATCCATCATCGACGACCGGTGCAAGCTGCTGATCCTCTCCAACCCACACAACCCTGCGGGCATTGTGTGGAGCAAAGAGACACTACAGCAATTGGCCTCCATCTGCGTGCGTCACGGTATCCTGGTCGTCTCTGACGAGATCCACGCCGAGATGGCTTTCCCTGGCTTCCGCCATCACCCCTTCCCCACTGTATCGGACGAAGCGGCAGCCTGTAGCATCCTATTCACTGCACCCAGTAAGACGTTCAACATCGCCGGAATCGTATCGTCGTACGCCATCGTGCCGAACGATCGCCTGCGACACGCCTTCTACTCATTCCTCGAAGCGGGCGAGTTTAACCATGGAACCATCTTCGCTTACGAGGCCACCAAGGCGGCCTACACCCCGGAAGGCGCCGAATGGCGACGACAAATGCTGGCCTATGTGTGGGAGAATGTGGAGTTCGTTGAGGCGTACCTGAAGGAGCATCTACCGCAGGTGAAAGTGTATCGTCCGCAGGCGTCATTCCTAATCTGGCTCGACTGCCGTGGGCTGGGACTGTCGCACGACGAGCTGATCCGGCTCTTTGTCGATCAGGCGCAACTTGCCCTCAACGACGGTGCTATGTTCGGCCGTGAGGGTACAGGCTTCATGCGACTCAATATCGGTTGCCCACGCGCCACACTTCAGACGGCGCTCGACCGATTGACCGAAGCCGTAAACGGAAAATAAATCAGTTTACTAACCACATTCGAAGTGTGCTCCCCCACCTCGGAGGGAGCACGCTTTTTTCTTTACCCAAAAGCCATGAGTAATTGGAGAGACATCTTCTACTTCTCCGCCGGTGAGCGGCGTGCATTGATCTTGCTGCTCTGCCTGATAGCCATCGGGTGCATCCTTCTAATCTGGGGTGACATCATCTATGAGCATCAACACCCCGCGCCGGAACAGGTGGCTGAGCTGACAGCTGACGGTCATACGACAGACAGGGCCTCGTATTCCACACCGCCGTCGGACAGTCGCCCGCGGCATGCCGTGAACCGACACACACATCGGAAAGAGAGCATGAGCGAGCGCGTCCGACGCCTGACCGACCGACGGCCACACTATCCGCACCGCGAAAAGCTGTCACCAGGGCAGACGCTGGAGCTGAACGCAGCCGACACGACAGCACTGCAAAAGGTGCCCGGTATCGGTCCGTATTACGCACGACGGATCGCGAAGTTTCGGGCGCTACTCGGGGGCTTTGCGCGTGTGGAGCAGCTGGGCGAAGTCTACGGCATCGACGAAGAGAAGTATGTCGAGCTGGCGCCGTGGTTCACGGTCAATCCGCGGCTGATCCACCGGCTGGCCGTCAACCAACTGTCGGAGGATTCGCTCCGCCGCCATCCGTATATCAACTACACCCAAGCGAAAGTCATTGTCCGAATGCGTCGTCGAAATGGCCCAATCAGCGGCTGGAGCGAGCTGTCGCTGCTGGAGGAGTTCTCCGACGCCGACCGCATGCGACTCGAGCCATATCTGTCGTTTGAATAAAACAGAGAAAAACAGAAAAGGGGACGGCTCTCTGCGTAACAAGACGCCTCAACCTATTTTTGCCGCATGGAAAAACAAGAATTGACCCTACTGGGTAAGAAGACGGAATACCGTCAAGATTATGCGCCCGAGGTATTAGAGACGTTCACAAACCGTCACCCGGAGCACGACTATCGCGTGCACTTCGACTGCCCCGAATTCACCAGTCTCTGCCCCATCACAAGCCAACCGGATTTCGCCACAATCACGATCGACTACATCCCAGACGTGAAGATGGTCGAAAGCAAAAGCCTGAAGCTCTACCTCTTCAGCTTCCGCAATCATGGGGCTTTCCATGAGGACTGCGTGAACATCATCATGAAGGATCTCATCGCCCTGATGGATCCTCGCTACATCGAGGTCATCGGAGACTTCACTCCACGTGGAGGGATTAGTATCCTCCCCTTCGCTAACTATGGCCGTCCTGGTACAAAGTACGAAGAGCTAGCAGCGCAGCGCCTCGCCACTCACGCTATCCGATGAAAAAGTATCTAGCGATCATCAATCCCATCTCAGGTACTGGCTCAAAGAAGAGTATCCCTGAGCTGCTGGGGCAGGCGTATTCATCGGCTGATGGAGAGCTTTTCTTGACCTACACTAAGGCGGCTGGGCATGCTGAGGAGCTTGCTCGTCGTGCGGCCGAAGAAGGGTTTGAGGAGGTGATCGCTGTGGGAGGCGATGGGACGGTCAATGAAGTCGCTCGAGCACTCCTAGGGACGAACACCGCCTTAGGTATCGTGCCCAAGGGGTCAGGCAATGGTCTTGCCCGTAGCCTTGGTATCGCAATGAATAGCGAAGAGGCCATTCGTCAGCTCTCCACAGGTCGTCGGATCTGCATCGATAGCTGTACGATGGATGGACGCCCCTTCTTCTGTACTTGCGGGATGGGCTTCGATGCAGCCGTCAGTAGGACCTTCGCCGAGGCCTCCACACGTGGCCCCGTGACCTACCTGCGCACGATGATCGAGGAGTACC
>CALHPT010000201.1 GCA_938036405.1 uncultured Tannerella sp. | reverse complement strand
GACCGAGGTCTATGACGTAATCGGCACACTTGATCACGTCCGGATGGTGCTCAATGATGACTACCGTGTGCCCAAATCGGATCAGGGCGGAGAAGGCTTTGAGTAGCGTCTTGATGTCGTGGAAATGTAACCCAGTCGTAGGTTCATCGAAGACGAACATCGTCGACGGATGCTGACTCCCCAGACCTAAGTAGTAGGCCAATTTCACGCGCTGGTTCTCACCTCCAGATAGCGTGGACGAGGCTTGCCCCAGTTTGATGTACCCCAGTCCAACTTCTTGCAACGGCTTCAGGCGAGCGACTATTTTTTGTGCTTGCTTGTCGTCCGTCTGCGCGCCGAAGAACTCTATCGCCTGCGAGACGGTCATCTCGAGTACGTCAAAGATGTTTGCCCGATGATATTCTACCTCCAGCGTGTCGGCACGGAACCTCCGACCGTGACAAGCCTCACACTCCAGCTGGATGTCGGCCATAAATTGCATTTCTACGGTGATCCGCCCCTCGCCTTTGCACTCCTCGCAGCGTCCACCCTCCTTATTGAACGAAAAATGCGCTGGTGTGTAGCCCATTTGCTTCGAGAGCGGCTGATCAGCAAACAACTTCCGTATTTCTTCATACGCCCCGATATAAGTGACGGGGTTCGACCTCGAACTTTTCCCGATCGAATTTTGATCCACGAACTCTATATGCTCGACGCGCTGCACATCGCCCTCGATGGAGAGGCAATCGACGGCAAGAGGGGCGTCGTCCAAAAGATGCTTCACTCCTTCGTAAAGAATGTCCCGAACGAGGGAGCTTTTGCCTGATCCACTGACGCCGGTAACGACTGTCATGGCGTGGAGCGGGAACTTGACATCGATATGCTTCAAATTATTTTTTCGGGCGCCCCGTACCTCGATAAATTCGTTCCAAGGTCGGCGCGTCGGGGGCTTCAATCTGTTCTTCACCCGTTAGATAGCGCACGGTGAAGCTCTCCTTAGCCCCTTTTTCTATTTCGTTGACCGGGCCTTGATACACCACCTCACCACCAAGCCGTCCCGCGGCCGGGCCGATGTCAATAATGTAATCCGCAGCCCGAATAATCTCCTCGTCATGCTCCACTACGACGACCGTGTTCCCTTGCGCCTGCAATTGCCGGAGCACTCGGATCAATTGGTCCGTATTATGCGGATGGAGCCCAATGCTTGGCTCGTCGAGTATGTAAAGCGAGCCAACGAGGCTACTGCCCAGCGAAGTGGAGAGGCTGACGCGCTGACTCTCGCCGCCTGAAAGCGATGCGGAGAGGCGATCGAGGGTCAGGTAGCCGAGTCCCACATCGAGGAGGTACTGCAAGCGGGTGGAGATCTCGGTTAAAAGTCGGCGGCCTATGGTGGCCTCGGTCTCGCTGAGGCTCAAATGGGCGAAGAAGTCGCGAAGCTCCGCGACGGGCATAGCTACCAGCTCAGCGATGGTCTTTCCGCCGAAACGAACGTAGAGCGCAGCCGGTTTTAAGCGCGCGCCGTGGCAGGCGGGGCAGGTTGTTTTTCCTCGGTAGCGCGCAAGCATCACGCGATACTGCACCTTATAAACGTTCGACTCCAAAAACGCAAAAAAAGCATCGATTCCTTCTACATCCTTCGCCCCATGCCAGAGCAGCTGGCGCTCCTCGTCGGTTAGATCATAGTAAGCGCGATGGATCGGGAAGTCCTTTTTCGATGCAGTCCGCATAAAATTTCGCTGCCACTCTTTCATCGTGTCGCCACGCCAGCAAGCGACCGCGCCTTCAAACACCGAGAGGTTTTTATCCGGTATCACGAGATCTTCGTCCACACCTAACACCCGACCGAAGCCCTCACATTGGGGGCAGGCCCCCACCGGATTATTAAAGTTGAACATCATGTCGGTCGGTTCCTCGAACGTCATGCCGTCAGACTCGAATCTTTTGGAAAATTCCAGGACTTCAGGTTCGGCACCAGGCGTAGCGTAGACGCTGAGGCGGCATGTCTCATGCCCCTCGTAGAAAGCCGTTTCCACCGAGTCGGCTAATCGGTTCTTAAAGAGCTTATCGGCGGAGACCTCGAGGCGGTCTATCAAGATAAGAGCTCCCTCGGAGGGGAAATCTCCCTGCTCCATCACCTCTTGAATACGCATCACTCGCCCGCCGACCTCTATCCTCGTGTAACCTTCCTTCTGCAAGATCTCGAGTTGCTCCTTCATCGTCCGCCCATCCGGCAAAACGATCGGCGCATAGACTGCTAACCGCGTGCCAGTGGGGTACGCGAGTGCCTTTTCGACTACATCGGCCACTTGATGCTTCTTCACCTCCTGGCCAGAGACTGGCGAGAAGGTGCGACCCAGCCGCGCGTACAGCAATCGGAGGTACTCATAGATTTCAGTCGACGTCCCGACCGTCGATCGGGGATTCCGGACGCTGACTTTCTGTTCGATCGCGATGGCTGGGGGTATTCCCTTGATATAGTCGCATTCCGGCTTGCTCATTCGGCCTAAAAACTGCCTGGCGTAGGCCGAGAGGCTCTCCACATAGCGTCTCTGGCCCTCGGCATAGAGCGTATCGAAAGCCAGAGACGACTTCCCACTGCCCGAAAGCCCCGTAATGACCACGAAACGGTCTCGCGGTATTTTGACATCTATATTTTTCAGATTGTTGACCCTTGCTCCCTTGATTAGGATGCAATCATCGTCCTGCCATACGTCTTCTTTCATCTTGGATACGGTCATTTTGTTGCGTGTGATGAGATCTATGTGTGGTGTAAGTGGCCACAAAGGTAGGGTGAATAAGGCTTT
>CALHPT010000200.1 GCA_938036405.1 uncultured Tannerella sp. | reverse complement strand
TCCCAGCGAGACTCCGCGTCCATATCATCCTCAGCGTCATTAGAGAAAAGGGACATGATGAGTGCGAGGGGTTGGTCGTGGTTATCCCTAGCCAAGAAGGCCATGTTGCGATCCAGCTCGCACTCTTGGAGCTTCAAGTAGACGGGATGGAGCTGCGGGAAGACGCGATAGAGGTAGTAGTCGTCGTCAATGCGATTGCCGTAGTAGATGGTGTCGCGGACGGGGTCGAGTCGCACGGCTTGATCGAAGACGTTGATTAGGTCCCGCTCGTTATACTCGACAGAGAAGCCAAAGGTCTCCATCATCTCCTCGGAGAAGTCGGAGGCGCAGATCACAACGTTGTGGCCCTGTCGGAGCAGGCTGCGAATGTCGAGGAGCCCTGAGTCTGGCGGGGAGTAGACGTCTTGGATAAGGAGGTAAGTGCGCCGTTCGGATCGGGGCAGGATGCCGGTGTCGGGGTATTCCATGCGCACTTTGTAGAGGGACTTCTGCTCGACCCGATAGTCGTCGAAGGAGCTGGCGAGTACGTCGTCAAAGACGTAGCAGCCGAACGGTTGGCGGTCGTCGTGGAGATAGGTGGGCTTCCAAATGAAAGGGCGCGGTGTGTTGTACTGCACCACGAAGACCGCAACGAAGAAGACGGCTATAAGCACGAAAAAGACAATGCGACTGCGTTTCATTCGTCAAGCTCCTTTCAGTATTTGTTGTTGCAGGTCGTGCATCTGATGGCAGAGTTCTGGTGTCGCGCGGTAGTTGCCATAGCGGACGTGCAGGAAGATGTTCGTCAGGTCGCGGAAGGGGGGGCGAAGCGACTCGGGCTTCAGCTCGTAGACGTATTCGGTGGGCGTCTTGAAGATCTGAAAGCTGACCCACTCGAGGTCGGCTATCTGGCGGAGCGTTTGCAAGTAAATGAGGCGGACAGCGGCCTGATGATCGCCTCGGGCAAGGGCGTCGGAGAGGGCACGATCGAAGTCGGTGCCGTAAAGCTCTTCTTCCGTGACCTCTTCGTGATCCACGCCCAGCTTTTTATTGCGCAGAAAGAGGCTGGGCCTCTTCTTCCAGATAAACCAGATGACGGCGATCAGGGCAAGGACGAAGAACGCAATGAGCGACCAGGTTACAATGCCACTGGCACGCTCCGCGTCGAGGCCGTGAAAGAGACGTTGCAGCAGGCGTGCGAGTCGACTGATCAGGGCCTCCCACCACGAGGTGTCGATGGGCTGCAACTGGCTGTTGTAGTCGTAGCGCGGATCGGCTTGGTAGCGGGCGATCTTGTCGAGATCGTAGGTGAGGGTGTCGATAGAGTCGGTCATTGGTGGTCAGAGCTTAGAAAAGGAGGCAATGTCGGTGGCGGCGCTGATGCCCTCGTGCTTCTCGCGGAGGTGGAAGTACTCGAAGGCTATGCCGGTCATGGCTATGACCTGCGAGAGGTAGTAACCGTAGGATTGGATGATGCCGAGAATGTAGCTCGTGAGCTGAAACCAGAAGGTGTCCGCCATGCCATTGCCTTCGGTGTAGGAAAAGAGTTGGCCGATGAAGGTGAAGAGGTACCACGGCAGGTAGGTCACCATATTGACGATGCTACCGATGAGACCGAAGACGAGCATCAGTCCGAAGATCTCGAACCAGGCGGGCATACCCCAACGAAAAGCCTGTCGGAAGGAGGCGAAGAAGGGGCGGTCTCCCAAAAGATAAAGCGGAGCGAAGAGCCACAGCGGCGAGATAAAGAGGAGGACGAGCAACAAGGTGACGGGAATGGTTGCGAGTAGTGTCCAGAGGGAACCCAAGAGCGCGGGAAGGCCGATGAAGGCGCCGACGAGGAGAGAGAGAAGCAGGCCGAAGAGCAGCACACGCACCGATCGCCCGACGAGACGACCGAGAGGAGCACGCAACTCATTAAACGTGACCCCCACGAGCCCACCTTCGCGTCGCTCGTAAGTCTGCATCAGACTGTAAAGCAGGGCCGAGAGGAGGATGTAGCCGACGATGTAACAGCAGTAAACCCCCACCGCATGCGAAAGCACCCGGCTGATTACGCTGCTGAAGCTCGATTCGCCAGCCACGGGAATATCGATGAAGGTGTTGCCCATAAGCTGATTCAGGAAGAAGGCCTGAACGAGGCAGAGCGGCAGGATGAAGTAAAGCGAGTAACGGAGCAGGGGGCGCCAGCTATGACGCAGGTAGTCGAACGTGGTGTTCAGCTTTTCGCCGAAGGTGCGTTCGCGATAGAAGTTGATTTTAGGTGCAGGGGATTCCATATGCGTGTACAAGAGGTGTGACGACTATAATATAATAGGTATAGGGCGATCAGGCCAGGCGGTCGGGATTGTTGGCAGCCTCGGCCTCTACACGGCGGCGGACGTAGAGCGGATAGACGACCACGTAGAAGATCATCAAGACGAGGCTGAGCAGGATGTAGGCGGCGCGGAGAAGGTCGGGCAGCTCCGTGTGGCGCGTGAGGAAGCTCTCCACGAAGGCGGCCAGGACGATGAAGGGAGCCATGCCGACGGCCATCTTGAGTCCCCGCTTAGCCCCCTGACGAAAGGCGTAACCGCGCGGATAGGTGCCCGGAAAGAGCCAGCCGTTGCCCAAGGCGAACCCAGCGGCGCCGGCGATGATGATAGACGCGACCTCGACGACGCCGTGGAGCCAGATCGACAGCACAGACTCCCACCCCACGCCGTGGCGGAACATGAAGGCTTGGAAGGTGCCGATCATGATGCCGTTGTAAAAGAGATGAAGGCCCGTCGCCACACCCGTAAAAAGGCCGAGGATGAAGATGCGGAAGCAGACGTAGAGATTGTTCGTGGCGATACGGAGGAACATCATCCATTCGTTCGAGATGTCATAGACGTTCATCGGCCGGCCGGCCGCGATGTTGCGGAGCGTCATGTCGACGTATTTGTCGCCCAGCACGAGGCGGGAGAAGTCGGTGTCTTGAGCGACCGAAAAGACGCCGATGGCGACGCTCACAAGGAAGACGAGGAGCGAATAAAACAGTTCGCGGCGCGATTCGTAGAAGACCATCGGCAGCTCCGTGCGCCAGAAGTCGAGGATGCGCCCGCGATCCTCACGTTTGTTCTTATAGAGCGTGTTGTGGAGCGCAGAGGCCAGGTTGTTGAGGTAGATCGTGATACGCGACGTGGGGTAATGGCTGCGCGAAAAGGCGAGGTCGGTGGTGATCGCCATGTAGGCGTCGGAGAGTCGCTCGGGATCCTCCTTCGCGGCCTGGTCGACCACCCGCTCCAGGTCTTTCCACTTCTCGATGTTCTGCCGGATGAATACAATCTCTTTCACTGCAATTCGTCTTTCTTGATCAATTGGCCGCAAATGTAACCAGACGAGTGAATACGCTCGGGCCGCCACTCCCCGCCCCTCTCGCGCCACACTTTCTACCTCACGCATGCGCTCCTATCAACCCTGTGTGATCAAAATTTGATCACGCGAGAGGTAAAAAAGCTCGTGCGTCATCAAAATTCGAT
>CALHPT010000199.1 GCA_938036405.1 uncultured Tannerella sp. | reverse complement strand
CTGTCAGCCGGTGAGACGCGCCGCCTGAACATGCCCGCCGGTGTCTACATCGTCACACTCGACAACGGCCGCGCTTACAAGGCCGCCGTCCGCTGACACTGACAGCGAACACGCAAAAACATCGAACTCATGAAACGAAAACTGCTCAACTCATTATTATTTGCCGCCGCCATCCTCTTGGGGATGGCCGGCACGGCAAATGCACAAGTCAAGGGTACGCCCTGGAATGAAAGATGGGACTCCTGTATGCGAGGTACGCCAGCCATGATGCCTAATGGTCTTACACCTGTAAACGGCTTTTCTCCGGCGCATTATCTCCCGCTTACTCCCGGCGGTCCTTATGCATATCTGCATGTCACTCCCACTGACGATGTCTATGTGGCCACGCCACTACGTATCTATCAGAACTGCCCGGTGCAGATCGATACGGCCTTCAAGGTACCCGCCGGCATCAAGCGGCAGGTGATCTTCAAAGACATGCCGAAGGATGAACAAGGACAGCATTACATTATGAACAGGCTGACGGGACGCGTCTTTTCGGAGTTTGACCCCGTCGACCTGCCCGACGCCACCGAGCCTACACCTTTTCCCATGCTCTTTGAGCACTATGCGCTCAGTCCCGGAGATCCGGTCTACGAAGACGGGTATCACGGCGCGATCATCGCCGAAATCAAGATCAACGGTACAATAGTCGGAACGGACACGATCAAGTATCAATACTTCCAACGCCCCACAGCGACGCTCAACTTCGAGGCGCCTGGGCCGATGGTGGTGGGAAAGTTTGAACTGACGTTTCATGGCGAACTGATTCAGCCGGAAAACTATGTAGGCTTCAACCCGAAAGCAGCTGTTTATAATATAAACACCGAAGACAAGGCCAGAAACCTCGACAACTTCAAGGAATACACCGCCGGCGCTTACTACAGCCTCGACGAGGGCGCCACATGGATTCCGGCCCCAACGAAGACGATCAAGCTCACCCAATCGCAGATAGATGAGCTGCCCGACGAGATCAACGTATGGGTGCGGTTGCCTTACGGCTGCTCAGCCTTCATCCCGCTGAGCCCGAGTGGCGACAGTCTCCGTCGGCCCCGCAAACGCCTCCCGCACGTTGTCCCCAACATCACCCGCCAAATCACGCTCAACAACGAGACCGGCGACGCCTCCTCCACACTCCTCGAACCCCTCAAGCAAATCTACGACGTGCCCACGGGCAAAGATTTCACCCTCACGGTTCGCCCCACGGGTAACAACGTGCCGACGCTCACCACGAGCCGTAACGGCCGTCTGTCCGATGAAATCGGCGTCAAGACGGAAGTGTTGCCCGACGGAGCCTATCGCTTCACCATCCGCAAGGTGCAGGAGAACCTCACCGTGACGCTCAAGTACACCGTCAGCAACGCCGAGTTGGACGGCACACGCGTCTGGGGCGAGGACGGCACGCTCTGCATCACGTCAGCCGCCGCCGGCCGCGCCAACATCTACAATGCGCTCGGTCGCTTTGAGAACAGCCTCACGCTGTCAGCCGGTGAGACGCGCCGCCTGAACATGCCCGCCGGTGTCTACATCGTCAAGTTGAGCAACGGCCGCGCTTACAAGGCCGCCGTCCGCTGACACGCAAAGAGATAGTTCCTTCTTTCTACATACTTGTATAATGGTTTTGAAAGCCCGGGGAGAGCCGTTTCCTCGGGCTTTTTTGGCTTCGTAGCGTGGTGCATCTACAACAGACGCCCTACGATCTTGATGAACATCCTCGACTCCACAAAAAAATAGCCCGAAGCAACCATGCTCCGGGCTCTAAATCATGCGATGGGATTGCAGACGTTCAGAACGTCTTGATGTCGTACGCCACAGACAGCTGAACGGCATATTTCCGCGTTATGAACGGAATGAACTTCTTCTCCGACGTCTTGAATTCATGCACATAGTGCGCCGAGAAGGCCAGCCCGTTCTTCCAGCGATAACCAAGTCCTGCCACACCGGAAAGATCGAAAGTAGTAGCGGGTCCACTCACACCGGCAACTTCTCCGACACGTTCACCGGTTTTTGTGCGTATCGATCCATGACTGCCCAGTAATAATCCCGGTTGCGGCCCCACCTCGGCAAAGAGTCCGGAGCCAGGAACCGTGAGCCGAAGCAACACCGGCAGGTTGAGGTAATGCAGCCGCATGCGGCCCGTTACGTTATCATAGACGTGTCCGCGGAGATCCACCGTTGGAACGGTAATCTTATACCCCATCTGCGAATAGAGCAGCTCAGTCTGCACGCTGAAAAGTGGCGAAAAGGCGTACCGCGCATAACCGCCGACATGCGCGCCGGGCAGGTAGCCGTACTCCAGCGTCCACGACTCGAGATCGCCGGGCAGGGGATTGCTGGGATAAACCGTCACATTGCCAATACTCGCCACGTTCAAGCCGGCCTTTGCACCGACCGTAAATTGTGCATAGGCGTGCGGCAAACCAAGGGCCGCACAAATCAAAAGAATCATCACTCGTTTCATTATATTATCCGTTAAAAATTTACGTCTAACGAAACGTATATAAAGGAGGATTATTGCACCTTTCCCTGCCAGACGAAGCAGTCTGTGAAGCTTGGCAACAACGGCTCACGCTCGAACAGACCGAAAACGGCCGAACCGGATCCAGACATGGCGGCGTAGACGGCGCCAGCGGCGTAGAGCTGCGCTTTGATGGCGCCGATCGTGGGGTGAAGGGCGAAGACGGGCGCCTCGAAATCGTTCTTGAGCGCGTCGCGCCACTCCGTGACGGGTCGGCAGATGATTTCTTCGAGGGGTACCGCGGGCGCGGACGGACGGATCGCTGCGTAGGCCTCGCGTGTGGAGACAGAGACGGCTGGCTTAACGATAGCGATATGGTAGCCCGCCAGCGAGACGTTCGCCGGGCTGAACACATCGCCGATTCCCGTGGCCATGACAGGGCGGTTACGGACGAAGAAGGGACAGTCTGCGCCGAGGCGTGCGGCGATACGCTCCAGTGCATCGTCCGTGAGGGAGAGCGACGCATAGTCGCGCAGCAGCTTCAACATAAAAGCGGCGTCGGCCGAGCCACCGCCCAGTCCGGCGCCGAAGGGGATTGTCTTCTTGAGATGGATGGCCGCGGGCGGAATGTCCGCCTGCTGACGCATGGCCGAGAGGGCACGCATGACGAGGTTATCGTCCGCTGGCCCGTCAATCGCAAGGCCGTAGGTGTGAAACGAAAAATCCTCGGCCGGCACGATCTCTAAGGCATCGCAGAGGGGGACGGGGTAAAAGACCGTCTCGATGCAGTGGTAGCCGTCGGGGCGACGGCTGACGACGTGCAGTCCGAGGTTGATTTTGGCGTTCGGGAAGCAGATCATAGCAGAGATGGGGGTCAGGAGTGCGCTGGACGGTTTTGAGAGGGCTTGTTACGCCGCCTGTTGCCGCCGCCACGAGGCTTTGACGAGGCTGATTGTGCCTTGGCACGTCCGCCGCCGCTGCCACTTTGTCGCCCACGTCCGCCATTGCCGCGCGTGCGACTGTATTTCTCAGGCTCATAGGTTGGCGACTCACCGATGGAGGGATCGATGGGGATCTTATAGATATCCTTTTCGATAAACGTCTCGATCTCTTTGAACCGCGCTTGTTCCTGCTGCGAGACGAAGGTGATGGCCAGTCCACTGCCCTCCGTGCCGCGCGCCGTACGCCCGATGCGGTGCACATAGTCCTCGGGATCGTTGGGAATGTCATAGTTGATGACGAGCGAAATGTCATTGATATCAATGCCACGAGCTACGACGTCCGTTGCCACGAGCATGCCAATATGACCGTTTCGAAAATCCTTCATCACCTGCTCACGCTCGCTCTGCTCCAAATCGGAGTGCATGGCGGCCACACTGTAGTTCATCCGTTTGAGCGTTGCCGCAAGCTCTTTTACCTTCATCTTCGAGGAGGAGAAGATGATGACGCGCTCGGGCGCTTTCTTGGCGAAAAGCTGCTTCAGGAGCGGCATTTTATGCGCCTCGTAGCAGATGTAGGCCGTCTGCATGATCGATTCCGGCGGACGCGATACTGCGATCTTGATCTCCTCCGGATCCTTCAGAATGTTGTGCGCCAGCGTGCGGATCTTGGGCGGCATGGTGGCCGAGAACATCACAACCTGACACTCCTTGGGCAGGTGTTTATAGATCTGCATAATGTCGTCATGGAAGCCCATGTCGAGCATGCGGTCGGCCTCGTCAAGGACGAAGAAGGAGGTGCGCGAGAGATCCACACTGCCCATGTTCAAGTGGCTGATCAGGCGGCCAGGCGTGGCGATAACGATGTCGGCACCCATCTGCAATCCGCGCTCCTGGCGGGCGTAGGCGATGCCGTCGGTACCACCGTAGACAGCCACCGCCGAGACGGAAACGAAGTAGGTAAAGCCGTCGATCTGCTGATCGATCTGCTGCGCCAGTTCGCGCGTTGGAGCCATGATGACCGCGTTGATCGCATCCTGTGGATATCCGCCTCGGCTCAGCTGGCTAATGATGGGCAGCACGTAGGCAGCCGTCTTACCGGTGCCCGTCTGTGCGCACCCGATCAAGTCCTTACCCGCGAGAATAGGCGGGATGGCCAGCTCTTGAATCGGCGTCGTCTCCACGAAATTCATGGCCTCGAGTCCGTCCAACACGGCGTCATTGAGGTCTAATTCATCAAATCTCATTGTCTTTCTATCTAATAAAATATGGGCAAAAATAGACGGATTTCGCCGACGCTTCTGCACCGATGCGCCCTTTGATCGCGGTTAATCTGC
>CALHPT010000198.1 GCA_938036405.1 uncultured Tannerella sp. | reverse complement strand
TCACGGGCTACACCCGGCGCACCTCGCAAGACATGCGCGACGCCGCCCTCCTGGCTTGGGTGCACGCCGGACTGCCGGTGCGGCTGGGCACTTGACCGCGCCGCGTGGGGCGTACTCCTTGACTTTACTCCTTGACTTTATCGCCAGGGGGCTACCGTAAGAGTCAAGGAGTACACGCCCAACACCTCAACAAACCAACAGGGCCTTCAGGCCCCAACACCTCAATCACCCCTAATGACCATTACATCCTACGAAATAGCCCAACAGACCGGCCTCACCCACGCCGAGGTCGAACACATCATCACCCGCTTCGACGCCCGCCGGATAGCCGCCGGCGGACGGCCCCTCGAGCAACGCCAGACGAGGGGACTACGCAACGGCGCGCCGATGACGGTCTGCGTACTCACCGATGCCGATATGCGCTTCCTCTCCACCTGCACCCGGAGCCGGCTCTGGGTGCGCCTTTACGCCGACCACCCGGAATGGTGTCCCGAGACGCTCTCGCCGGCCGACATGAAGGAACGCAAAGCCTATGCGCGCGCCAAGACCGCGTCTAGGAAGAAGGCCTACCAACGGATCCGTGCGCAGTCGCGCGCCGAGACACGCGCCGCCCGCCTGGCCCGCGAAAAAGCAGATCGGGAAGCCGAGCGCACGCGCCGCCAAGCCGAACGAGAGGCGGAAAAGCGCACCCCCGAATGGCAGGCGCGAGAGGCCGAACGGCGGCGTATCGCCCTGCGCAACCTCGAGCTGTCGAACGAGCGACGCCGCCGCGAGAAACGCGAATGTGAGGCCGCCCGTGCCCGTGCCCGAAAGGAATCCGAGCTGGAGGCCGCCGGACTCTATACGAACGGCATGGCTGCCCGGCGGTTGGGGTTCGCTGATTCGTACGCCCTGACCAGCCGCCTGCGTGAGCTTCGCGTGATCACCCGCCGCCGCGGCGACTGGGTGCTGCTCCCCCCACACGATGGCCGCGGGTACACGGAGACCGTCACCGTGATGATCGGCCGAGAGCGCGACACGCCCGTCCAAACCCTCGCGTGGACAAAGGCGGGGCTACGATTCCTCAGCCGCCTGCTGGCTGAGTCTCCGACGGTCTAAAGGCAAGGAAGCCGGGCGTCAGGCAGGCGTTGTCATCCCGCGCTGTACGTCCGGCTTCCCTCTTTTGGGTCTATCTACGCCCGACCCTGCGCCCGGAGGGGATCGGAGGCAGACTGCCGCATCAGGCGGTCGTGGATGGCTCTCAGGTAGCGCGTGTTTTCGGCCGTCTCTGCCGTGTGGCGATCGATGCCGGAGAGGTGAAAGAGTACCGTTGTCATTTGCGCGGCCGTCTCCTTCTGCACCATGCGCATGGCGTTGAGTTGACCCGCCACGACCGACGCCGTCTGCTCCGTGACGCCCTTCACGGCGCCCGTGAGGGTCTTGTTGTCATCGGGGGCTACCTTGAAGAGCTTATCGAACGTTTTCAGCTTTTCCGAATAGTTTTCAGCGATACCCTCCAGCTGCGCTTTGGTCGCTTCGATCATCTCATCTGTCGGCGTGCCCCCTTTGTCCATGAAGGAGGCCAGCCCATCCAGCACACCGCTGACTTGCTTCTCGAGGTAGCGCTTCTTGAGCATATTCTTGACCATGTTTTGCAACATGGTGTCCACCGTCTTCTCGAAAGCCTTTGCCGAGCTTTCTCCCTTCCCAAAGGCCTCCACGAGGGCGTCGCCCAGCTCGTCGGCAAAACTCTTGGCATCGGTCTGAAGCAGGTCTTCCTTCATATTGTCGAGCGTGTCCTGAATCTCTCGCTCGGCCTGCTTGTATTGCTCTTTATACTCCTCGATCTTCTTGCTGTCGCGCTTCTTTCGAGTCTTCGATTCCTCCAGCTCCCACATCTTTTTGAGATGCTGTTGCTGCTGCTTCAGGTTTTCGATGGCCTCCTTCTGTTTGGCATAGGTATCCGTGCCGAGCGCCTTCGAGATGGCATGTTGCAGGCCGTTGTAGGTGTTCTTCAGCTTGTCCACGGCTTCGTTGTGCTGCTTGATCTCCTTTTCTATCTGCTTGTTTTTGCGGCTGATGATGGAGCCAATGACGTTTGCCACGGCTTGCACCACGGCCAGCGCGGCCTGGATGATAGTCAGGATAATGCTCGCCTTTTCAGCCGTGGCGATAGCGGCTGCCACAGACACAGCCATCACGGCCACCGTTTGCAGTGAGCTGATAGCCGTTTCCCCTACCTCACCGAGGGCGTCTTTGAGTATGGCGGAAGAGTCGACGGCATCCCTTACGAACTGGAAGCTCTTTTCGGTGGCCTTGCCCAGCTTCTTCCAGTTGCGCTTGATCTTTTCGGCCGAATCCGCCGAATCGTCGCCCGCGGAATTGAAGATCTCCCGAATCGCCTCGCCCATCTGTTTGAAGGGGTTGTCTTTTGTTAGCACGTCGCGCGCCTCGTTGAGCTTTGCGCGGATCTTGGCCAAGTCGACGGGATCGAAGATGCCGGACAGCTCTTTGAATCGGCTCTCGATTTCCCGGATCAGCACCTCGATTTGCGACGTAGCCAGCTCGTCGAGGTTGCCGAACAGCTGCGACCACATGTCGGAGCCGGTCAGCTCTTTGCTGGCCAGATCGGAGAGGGATTTGGCCTCCATCTTATCGAGCGAGGCGGTCAGCTCTTCGTTGCCATGCTCCTGAGCGCGTTTGCGGCGCTCTGCATAGTCGTCTATGATGGCCTGCTTGCGCTGCTCAAACGTGCCGTAATCCTTCAGCATGCGGGAATACTCATCGTCGCCGCCCGTCTTCTTGTCCTTTTCGTATTTCTCCGTGCGGATCTGTTTGGCGCGCTCGATCTGTTCACGCTCTGCCTCGGTGGTGGCGGCCAGACGGCGGCGATCGAGCAGGGCGATGTCGTCGTTGTACTTCAGGTCGAGGGCGATCTTTCGATCATAGTAGGAGATGTAGGATTGCAGCAGCGCCTCTTCCTGCCGGCGCGCCTCTTTCGTGGCGTCGTACTGTTTGTCGCCGAGGAACTTCAGCTTTTCCTTGCCGGCCTCCGACTTGTCGTTCTTCAGTTCATTGCGGCGATCTTCGATCGTCTTTAAGACGTCGAGAATGGTGCGCGCACGGTCAAGCTCACGCGTGACGTCCGTCTTGAACGCCTCCAGCGCCTCCCGCTCGGCCTTCTTCTTGTCTTTGTCACCCTTTCCACCCCTCCCGGATGGTGAGATCAGCCCTTGCAGGCGATTGAGCTCCTTTTGCGCGGCCGTCCATTCCTTCGAGCCGGGCACCATGTCTTTCAGCTTATCCTGAATGACAGAGATGGACTTCTCAATGGCGCCCACGGTGCCTTTTCGATATTGCTCCACGCCGCGGATCCCTGCGTTTGTGAGCAGCACGAGGGAAAGGGTCTGCTGATTCATCACCTTCAACCCCTCCGTTTGTATGGATTTTTTCAGGTCTTCGCTTTCCTTTATTAGGCGTTTCTTTTCCCTATTTTCTTTGGTCACATACGTGCCGCCACTCACCTGACTGCCACCAACAAATCCGGTCACTTTGTCTGGCATGGACGAGATCTTCTCCTCATTCTCGAGGAGCCTTCTCGTTTCTGCTTCAAT
>CALHPT010000197.1 GCA_938036405.1 uncultured Tannerella sp. | reverse complement strand
GACATTTTTCTGCGCTTGCAAAGACGCTTCCATCCCGAGAAAAGGCTTAAGGTTAAACTCACATTAGTCACTCGCTATTAACCGATCATTTCGCTATGCAGCTCTCCATTATTATTGTCAATTACAATGTGAAATATCTGCTCGAGCAATGTTTGCGCTCCGTTCGTGCGGCAACGCAGGCCATCGAGGCAGAAATTATGGTGGTGGACAATGCATCGGCCGATGGGTCTGTCGACTATTTGCGCCCGCTTTTTCCTGAAGTGCACTTCATTGAAAATAGAGACAACCCAGGCTTTGCCAAGGCCAATAATCAGGCCATTCGTCTGTCGCGTGGCCGGTATGTGCTTTTGCTGAACCCCGACACAATCGTGACCGAGGAGTCCTTTCGTCGCGCATGTCGCTTCATGGATCACCAGGCAGACGTGGGCGCAATCGGCGTGAAAATGATCAATGCACATGGCGCCTTTCTGCCGGAAAGTAAGCGCAGCTTCCCCACGCCGTGGGTGGCCTTTTGCAAACTATCCGGACTCTCACGACTTTTCCCTGATTCGCCTCGCTTTGCTGCATACAGTCTGCCCTACCTCTCCGCTGACGACAGTTATCAAGTGCAAGTGCTCTCCGGCGCCTTTATGCTCCTTCGTCAAGAGGCGCTTCAGCGTATCGGCCTACTTGACGAGTCTTTTTTCATGTATGGCGAGGACATCGACCTTTCTTATCGCATGATTCCCGCCGGTTATCGCAACTATTACCTTCCGCTCAGCATCCTCCATTATAAAGGCGAAAGCACCCATTACGCCGATCGCCGCTACTTAGATGCCTTTTATAATGCCATGCTCATCTTTTATCGGAAGCATTACCCGGATGCTGGGCGGCTCACGTTGGCTTTTGTCAGCCTGTCTGTTCGTTTGCGTAGAGCCATTGCTGGAATATTTGGCTGGAAACGCAGTCGCCCAATTCGTCAAGATGCCGGTCGGCATCTCCTTTTCATTTGCAGTGAGGCACACACGGAGGACGTGCGCCGTCGTGCTCAGGAGCGATTTCCTCAAGCAAAATCGATCTCTTGGAAAAATGCGAATGGCATAGACCAAATCCCGGTAGGTGTTTATACAGATATTATTCTCTGTCATCCCGACCTCTCTTTCGATCACATGATCCATCTGATGGACACTTGTCCAAATAAGCGGATGACTTACCATACATTTTATACCGACACCCATAAATGGATCTCACCGACCCGATAAATACGACTTCCGGCCACTGGCTTGAAGGAAAACGGGTACGCTTGCGTGCCCTCGAGCCTGAAGATCTTGACCGGCTCTACAGGTGGGAAAACGACGCCACAACCTGGGAGCAAGGATGCACCCTGTCGCCCTATTCTCGTTACTCCCTGCGCGAATACATCGCCTCAGCTTCCACGAGTGATCTTTATGCCATGCGTCAGCTCCGCCTGATGATTGTTGAAAAGCATAGTGATCAGGCGATCGGTACGGTGGATCTCTATGATTTTGATCCACATCACCAACGTGCCGGTCTTGGGGTGCTCATTGATGCCAACTATCGTCGCAAAGGGTTTGGGCGGGAAGCCCTCGATCTTGTCTCCACCTATGCCTTTCAATTTCTCCATCTCCACCTGCTTTATGCCCACGTGTCCGTACGAAATGCGCCCAGTTTGCAACTTTTCTCTTCAGCCGGATTTCATTCTTGTGGGATACTCCCAGGATGGATTCAGACCTCCCGAGGGTTTGACGATGTCGTTGTTATGACGTCAATGAATCCAGGGGGGGGAAGTAAATACACCTGAGTTTGAGCCAAACGGCGGGTAGGAAAGCGGAGCGTACAAACTTCAGGGCTGGCGTCCGAGGGGCGTTGGGGGGAGGGTCGGAACGGCGTATGGCAGAAAAAGGTGTGAGGATGCACCCTCACGGACACATCCTCACGCAGAACACTACCTTCTAGTCAAGGTAAACACACGATTGTCAGAATAGTTGTTTGTCTTAATTCATTTCAACATACGATCTATGATAACTGCTCTCTACATTCTTTTTTCACTCTACATCGATAAGCTCCTCGCGAGCAAGGCTCGCCTCTTCATACGGGATGGTCTTATCAACAGACCGTCGGCAAACGATCTTGTAACTCTTATCCCCCTCAAATGTCTTCACACGTACGGTCACTGTAGAGTCTGACCCAGCGGCGAACTTTAGTTTTTCCATATCAAAGGCCACGAAGCTGCGCCTCCCATAGCGTCCGGGATCACCGAATGCGTTGTGGCGAAATTCAAACACGTAGGGCTGGCCCGACTGCGAGACCTGCACGAGGTTCACCAAGTGACGCTTCGTGCCGCCGTGATTGGCCCCGAAATGCACGTTGATATAACCGTCGCCGTACCACATGTCGATCACGCTGATAGGATCAGACCCGAACTCGTCCGACGATTTATTTCTACCCGTTAAAGCCGATTCTACGAATGGTTTCGTAAGGATGTCGCGGATGCCTCGCACAAGGATGGCGTGGTCGTAGCCATGAAACGTGTCAGAAAGGATGGTATAATAAGCCAATGCGCGGTGTCGCGCCGTCGGCTGATAGTAGGGGATATCGCTGCCGGCAGGCCAAAGGCGCGTACCGTCGTCCAAGGTGAGCGAATACGTGCCGCCTTTTCCCAGCGGATCGACTGTCGCGACCGATCGCCAGACGCGCCCTAAGCTGTAGCCGTTATCGTCTTTGTTGCATGACACGATTGCGGCCATGATCATCGCTGCGCATATACTCATCAATAAGAATCTCGTCGTTTTCATCTTCGTGTTGTTTATTGATTTTACTGCAACCCTTGATGGGAGAGTGTGCGAGGGTGTTGCATGGCGGTGGTGTTAAAGATTCTATAGCGCGGCGTGGCGATGCTTCTTCGGGGCTCAACGTGGAGCTTCGCGCGGCCCGAGCGATTCGTTACGCGTAGAGAGGAAGCATGTCTTCAAACGCCACTGATCGCCGCCTACTTTTGCGGCGGATAAAGACCAAGCATTGATGAAAGAAAATATCACGCTTACATATACCCTGACTAATGGACTGCGGATCGTCCATCTGCCGACCGATTCGGACGTGGCTTATTGCGGGCTGGCTGTCGACGCCGGAACGCGCGACGAGGCGCCTGACGAGAGTGGGCTGGCGCATTTTGTGGAGCATATGCTTTTCAAGGGCACACGTCGGCGACGTGCATGGCACATTCTGAACCGCATGGAGGCTGTCGGCGGTGATCTGGACGCTTACACGACGAAGGAGGAGACATTCCTCTATTCCGTTTTCCCCGCGCCACACTTTGAGCGGGCGGTTGAGCTGATCGCCGATTTAGCTGCACACGCCCAATTTCCTGCGGCCGAGATTGAGAAGGAGCGCGAGGTGATCCTCGATGAGATCCGCTCTTACGAGGATGCGCCGGCGGAATTGATCTTCGACGAATATGAGTCGATGCTCTTCGACGGGCACCCGCTCGGTCGGCCGATCCTCGGCAATAAGCGCGCGCTGCGGCGCTTCGATACGCTTCGCGGGCGGTCGTTCATGGAGCGTTACTACACGGCGGCGAACATGGTCTTCTTTTCGATGGGGGCCACGGAATTTCGGAGGGTTGTGCATATGGCCGAAAGACACTTTGCCGACCTACCCGCTGCGGGTATCCCTCATCAGCGCACGCCGCCGGCTGAGGTGTCGCCGCGCGAGTTGGTCAGCCGAAAACGCACGCACCAGTCGCACGTGATCCTTGGCGCGCGCGCTTGCGACCTCTTCGACACGCGTCATGCGCCGCTCTATCTGCTGAACAACATCCTCGGCGGGCCGGGCATGAACAGCCGACTGAACGTGGCCCTGCGCGAGCGCCGCGGGCTGGTTTACAGTGTGGAATCGAACTTGACGTGCTACACCGACGCAGGCCTCTGTACGATCTATTTTGGCACCGATCCGCGCAATCGCACGCAGGCGCTCGACCTTGTCCGTGCCGAACTGGCACGCCTCCGTGAGCGGCCCCTTTCGCCCACGCAACTGGCGGCGGCCAAGAAGCAGGCCATCGGGCAGTTGCGTGTGGCGGGCGACAATCGCGAGGGACTGTTCCTCACGCTCGGCAAGTCGTTCCTGCGCTTCGGCCGCTGCGATACGCCGGCCGAGACGGCCCGTCGCATCGAGGAGGTGACGGCTGACGAAATCCTCGCCGTGGCCAACGAGTTCCTCGCGCCAGAGCGCCTTTCGTGCTTAGTCTACGAGTAGCGAGGTCAGCAAATCGTCGACGTGACGCGCGCGTAGGGGGCGGCGTCCATCGCGCAGAAGAGACCGTCGGCGTACTTGAAATAGCCCGTCATGGCGACCATCGCGGCGTTGTCCGTAGTGAAGGCGTTCGGCGGCAAGAATATGTTCCAGCCGAGGCGCTCGGCATGGTCACGGAAGGCGTCGCGCAGGCCGGAATTGGCCGAAACGCCCCCCGCCACAGCCACTTCGCGGATACCGGTGTCGGCCACAGCACGGCGCAGTTTGTCCATCAGAATATCGATGACGGTGGCCTGCAACGAGGCGCAGAGATCAGCCTTGTGCTTCTCCACGAAGTCCGGATCGTCCTTCAGCGCGTCGCGGAGGGTGTAGAGGAAAGACGTTTTGAGTCCGCTGAAGCTGTAGTCGTAGCCCGAGATGTGCGGCTTGCTGAAGGTGAAGGCTCGCGGATTGCCCTCGTTGGCGAGGCGATTGACGACGGGTCCGCCGGGATAACCGAGGCCCATCACCTTGGCGCACTTGTCGAAGGCCTCGCCCGCGGCGTCGTCGATAGTCTGCCCGATGACCTCCATGCGATCGTAGGCCTCGACGCGGATGATCTGCGAATTGCCGCCCGAGACGAGTAGGCAGATGAAGGGGAACGCGGGGTGCGCATTGTCGTCGGGCGACTGCTTGATGAAGTGCGCCAGCACGTGCGCCTGCAAGTGATTGACCTCGATCATGGGGATGCCGAGCGAGATGGCCAACCCTTTGGCGAAGGAGGTACCCACGAGCAGTGAGCCCAAGAGTCCCGGCCCGCGCGTGAAGGCAACGGCCGTCAGCTCCGAGCGATGGATGCCCGCCCGACGGATGGCCTCGGAGACTACGGGGACGATGTTTTGTTGATGTGCCCGCGAGGCCAGCTCCGGCACCACGCCGCCGTAGGCCTCGTGTACGGCCTGCCCGGCAATCACGTTCGACAGCAGCACGCCGTCGCGTATCACAGCGCACGACGTATCGTCGCACGAAGATTCTATTCCCAATATCGTTACGTTGCTCATACCTATTATATATGCGTTTGTTCTATCTCTTGAAAAAATGCGGCGCAAATTTCGGAGAAAAAGCTGGGGGAAATTTGCTCGTTTCAAAATGATGTTACCTTTGCGCCCGTCAAAAATGACACGGGATGTAGCACAGTTGGCTAGCGCGCCACGTTCGGGACGTGGAGGTCGGACGTTCGAGTCGTCTCATCCCGACCATAGCAAAATGTTTTCAATAGAGTTCTGAGAGGAGTTCTCCGTGATGGAAAGCTCCTCTCTTTTTTTGTCCGATCCGAAGGCTTACGCGCCGGCACTGGTGATCCGTGGTGGTAGGTGGGGAGCGATAGATGGTGTCCCGCAAATGCCTTTCGTGCGATTGACTCGATCAATCATCAGCCTATCTATTTCGTACCCGGCCCAACTTCCTCGGCCTCGGCAGAGGGGCGTCAGGGACGCCTGCCAAGCTGGCTGGGTACATCAAAGACTTTTCCGTACCCGGCCCAACTTCCCGGGCCTCGGCAGAGGCCTTTTTCACGCGATTGACTCAGTCAATTGGCCCAAAAAGTTTTTTTCAAGCAATTGACTCGATCAATTGGCCCAAAAAGTTTTTTTCAGGCGATTGACTGAGACAATCGGCTATCGTGACACAGGTCGATTGTCTAAGACAATGAACGAGGTGGGAGAGGTGCAAGGCGCAGATAAGGGCCCCGGGGGAAGCGGCAAAGCGCGCCTATTTTTGTCGCCCGAATAATGATCCAATAAAAGAATGAAGAAGAACAACGACTGGAAGGAGCGGCTCGGGGTGACGTATTCCACGAACCCGGACTTCGTGTATCAAACGAACGAGGAAGCGGAGGAGGAGACGCTGCCTCGCGAGCGTCAGCGGCTGCGTGTGCGGCTGGACAAGCGACACAGAGGCGGCAAGACGGTGACGCTCGTGGAGGGCTTTCGCGGCACGGCGGACGATCTGGAGGCGCTGGGCAAGGCGCTGAAGGTGCGTTGCGGCGTGGGCGGGGCGGCCAAGGACGGGGAGATCATCCTGCAGGGCGACCTCAGGCAAAAGGTGGCAAACATCCTCCAGGGCGAGGGCTACGGGGTGCGCGTATGCTGACCGTTTATCGCGCATCGGCCGGGGCGGGCAAGACGCACACGCTGACGGGGGAGTACCTCAAAATGCTCTTCGGCAGCGACGGGCGCGAGGGCGAGGCGACGTATCGCCACATCCTGGCCGTGACGTTCACCAATAAGGCGACGGCGGAGATGAAGGACCGCATCATCCGCGATCTCTACGCCCTGGCCTCGGGCGGGCGGTCGGGCCATCTGGAGATGCTTCGGGCGCACCTCGGGGGGGCGACGGAGGCCGACGTGCGCGCGCGAGCCCGGACGTTGCTCGTGCGTATGCTGCATGATTATGCGGCGTTCAACGTCAGCACGATCGATCACTTTTTTCAGCAGACACTGCGCGCCTTTGTCCGCGAGATCGGCTTGCAGGGCAACTACCTGGTGGAGCTGGACGCGGGGCCGGTGCTCGACGAGGCGGTCGACAGTCTCCTGGCCGGCTTGGATCGCGAGGGCAGCGACTCGGAGCTGTTCCGTTGGCTCTTGCGTTTCAGCGAGCAGAAGGTGGAGCAGGGGGAAACGTGGGTCTTGAGTCAGGACATGAAGAAGCTTGGCGGTCAGCTTTTCAATGAGCAATACAAGGCCCTGCGGGACGAGAGCGGCGACGACGAGCCGTCGGCAGACCGCAAAAAGATGGCCGCCTACAGCGACATGCTTTACGCCACCATGAACGCCGTCAAAGGCGAGGCCCGTGAGTTGGGCAAACGGGGGCTGGCGATCATCCAAAAGCACGGGTTGGAACCGAAGGACTTTATGCGGGGCTGCCTCGACTTCTTCAACAAGCTGACCAAGGGTGAGGTGGAGAAAGAACCGTCGGATACGTTTTGCGGCCTACCCGATAATCCGGATAAATGGTGCGCCCAGAAATCCAAGCTTCGTGGGGAAATCATGGCGGCTTACGCCGACGGCCTGAACGAGTGCGTTAAGGAGGTGATCCGCTTTTATGACACACGCATGCGAGACTATCTCACGGCCCAATCCATCGCCAAGAACTTCTACACGCTGGGCATCTTGGGCGACATCGCCCGCGAGATCCGCCGCCTGAGCGACGAGAAGAACCGCATGCTCATCGCCGACACCGCCGAACTGCTCACGCGCATCATCGACGGCAGCGATGTCCCCTTCATTTACGAGAAGACGGGCACGCGCATCCATCATTACCTCATCGACGAGTTTCAGGACACCAGCGCCATGCAATGGCGCAACTTCCGCCCACTGGTGGCCGACAGTCTGGCCGCGGGGCACGACGACCTGATCGTGGGCGACGTGAAGCAAAGCATCTACCGCTTCCGCAATTCCGACTGGACACTGCTTGACGAGCGCATCAGCCTCGACTTCCCCACCGGCGTCACGGAGCGCACGCTGGCCGAAAACTGGCGCAGCCGCAGTCACGTCGTAGAGTTCAACAACGCGCTCTTCACCTTCTTTCCCGAGCGGCTACAAGAGAGGTACAACGAGGGGCTGGAGCAGTCCACACTGCCGCCGGAGCGATGCGCGCTGTATGGCGGCCGGATCCTCCGTGCTTACGCGCACAGTCGGCAGGCTTTGCCCGAGCGTCCGGAGGCGAACGCCGGACACGTGCGCGTGGAGTTGCTTGCGGCTCAGGAGGCGGAGGAGAAGTGGAAGGAGCTGGCGATGGTACGCCTGACTGACGTCGTCGGGGAGCTGCGGCGCCACGGTCGGTCGTGGGGCGACATCGCCGTGCTGACGCGCACGCGCGCCGAGGCGGCTCTGGTCACGGACACGTTGCTGGCTTACGGTCGCGAACATCCCGAGTCGGGCCTTAGGATCCTCTCGGACGACGGCCTACAGCTCGATAGCGCGTCGGCAGTGCGCTTCATCGTGGGCATGTTGCGCTACATGAATCGCCCGGACGATGATACCCTGCGCACGTCCGCCGGCCTCCTGCTCTCCGCCATGCGTATCAAGCGGGCGGGCGACGGCGCCGACCCGTCGCTCATTTGCGCCCTGCCCGAGTCCGACGACGCCGAGTCCGACGAACCCCTACTCGCCGGACACCGCTCCCTCTACGAGGCAGTCGAGGCTGTCTGCCGCCGCTTCGGGAGCGACTTCCCGGAGGACGAGCTGATCTTCGTGCAGTCCTTCCTCGACCTCATCGCCGACTATGCCGAGCGTGAGGGTTCGGACATCGACCGCTTCCTCTCGTGGTGGAAGGAGACGGGCTACAAGACGCAGATCACCATGCCGGAATCGCAGGATGCCCTTCACATCATGACCATCCACAAGGCC
>CALHPT010000196.1 GCA_938036405.1 uncultured Tannerella sp. | reverse complement strand
AGCGAAGTTTTTCTGGTACCCGGCAAGACTTCGCCGGCGGCCGCAGCCGCCCTGACGCCTCGGAAGGGGGGACAAACATTCACGACAAGGTGTTCCCCGCCCATCCCGCCTATCTTTGCCGCCGGTTATCTGGTATAGGGATGCGCTGCGAGCGATCCGATACCATGTCTGACTACTACTTACTACTCCGAGATTACTCTAACTACTACTTATAATGGCATTACAGTGTGGAATCGTAGGGCTTCCCAACGTGGGGAAGTCGACCTTGTTTAATTGCTTGTCGAACGCGAAGGCGCAGGCGGCGAATTTTCCTTTTTGTACCATCGAGCCCAACGTGGGCGTCATCACCGTGCCCGACGAGCGGCTCACACGGCTGGCCGAGCTGGTTCACCCCGCGCGCATCGTGCCCACGACGGTCGAGATTGTCGACATCGCGGGCCTCGTGAAGGGCGCCAGTCGGGGCGAAGGCCTCGGGAATAAGTTCCTGGCCAATATCCGCGAGACGGACGCCATCCTGCACGTGTTGCGCTGTTTCGACGACGCGAACGTGGTGCACGTGGACGGCAGTGTCGACCCCGTGCGCGACAAGGAGATCATCGACGCCGAGCTGCAGATCCGTGACCTGGAGACGATCGAGAGCCGTATCGCCAAGGTGCAGAAGCAGGCACAGACGGGTGGCGACAAGCAGGCGGCGTTGGCCTACGGCGTGCTGGCACGCTACAAGGAGGCACTCGAACAGGGTCGGAACGCCCGCTCGGTGACGTTCGATACGAAGGATGAGCAACGCGTGGCTCGCGATCTCTTCCTGCTGACCAACAAACCCGTGCTCTACGTCTGCAATGTAGATGAGGCCAGCGCCGCATCGGGCAACGCCTATGTGGAGCAGGTGCGCGAGGCCATCAAGGACGAAGGCGCGGAGCTGCTCGTCGTGGCGGCTAAGATCGAGAGTGAGATCGCAGAGCTGGACACCTACGAGGAGCGGCAGATGTTCCTCGCCGAGGCGGGCCTCGAGGAGTCGGGTGTGAACCGGCTGATCAAAGCAGCTTACCGCCTGCTGGACCTCGAGACCTTCCTCACCGCCGGGCCGGACGAGGTGCGCGCCTGGACCTATCGCCGCGGCAGCAAGGCGCCTCAATGCGCGGGCGTGATCCATACCGATTTTGAGAAGGGATTTATCCGCGCGGAGGTGATCAAGTACGACGACTTTATTCAGTACGGCTCTGAGTCGGCCGTCAAGGAGGCTGGCCGTATGCACGTCGAGGGCAAAGAGTATGTCGTGCAAGATGGAGACATCATGCATTATCGATTCAATGTGTAACCCCGAGGCCGTGGGCCTCTCCGGGTAGTCATCGGGGCTTGCGTCCCTCAGGTAGTAAAGGGCACATCCCTACTACCCCTCGAACTACCCTCTACTACTTCTAACTCCCCCCTAACTACTTATCCAATTATGCGTTTAGACGGAAGAAGAGAAAGCACGAATGTGGAAGACCGACGCAGTGGCGGCGGCATGTCGGGCGGCGGTAAGGCGTCGCTCGGCATTGGCGGCATGATTATCGTGGCGCTGCTGACGTGGGTCATGGGCGGCAATCCGCTCGAGGTGTTGCAAGGCGGTGTCGGCGGCAGTGAGGCCGACGATGCGTCGCCACAGAAGGAATATGTGCAGAGCGAAGAAGAGGCTGCACTTTTCAGCTTTACGAAGAAAGTCTTCGCCAGCACGGAGGACGTGTGGACGGAGCTTTTCAAGGCCGAAGGCCTGGAATATACCCAGCCGAAGATGGTGATCTACCGCAACTCTACGCGCTCGGGCTGCGGACAAGCCTCGTCGTCCACGGGACCCTTCTACTGCCCCGCTGATCAGACGGTGTATATTGATCTCTCGTTCTTCGACGAGATGGAGCGGAGCTTGGGCGCCGGCGGCGACTTTGCCTATGCCTACGTCATCGCTCACGAGGTCGGCCACCATGTGCAATACCTCCTCGGCAACATTGAGCGCGTCAATCGCGAGACGGCGCGCCTCGGCAAGAAGGAGGGCAACCGCCTCAGCGTCCGGTTAGAGCTTCAGGCCGACTATTTGGCGGGCGTCTGGGCCAATCACGAGAACGAACGCTGGAAGTCGCTTCAGGACGGCGACCTGGAGGAGGCGATCAACGCTGCCTCGCAGGTGGGCGACGACCGACTGCAAAAGGCGGCCGGAGGATCCGTCGTCCCCGACGCCTTCACGCACGGTACCTCTGCGCAGCGCATGCGTTGGCTCAAGCGCGGCTACCAGTCTGGCAAGCTCAGGGGCGGCGACACGTTCTCAGTCCCCTATGACGAACTCTAACCATACAACGATCAGCAATGAATAAGCTGTTACTACTTACACTGGCTGCGCTCGTCCTGATGACAGGGTGCAGCGAACGCAAAGCCGAGCAAGCTCCGGCCGCGACGCCGAACGAACCCGTGATGGTTCCCAGTAACGAACCCGAACCCGGACCGGTCGTCATGGAGTTCGACAAGACACAGCTGCGGCGCGAGATCACCATCGCTATTCAGACCCTCCAGTCCATCCGCGACGCTTGGGAGCTTGTCGACGCCATGACGCAAGGTGGCAAGCGGAAGTCAAAGCACTTGGAGAAGATGATGGACGCCCTGCCGGACTTCAGCAAAGGAGACGTCTCGGCCAGCGGCAGCGATTGCAGCCTCACGGAGATCCGTCGCCTGATCGAGAGCGGTCAGACGCGCGCGGCATCGGCCAAGTGGCGTAGCCGACTCGCCTACATGGCCTCGCAGCTCAAGGACTACACCATCCCCGACGCACTCAGTGGCTCGGTGAAGATCGGAGGAGACACCTACGTCTACGAATGTGACTCCTCCGGTCGTGTGATCCATCTTACCGACGATGAGGGCTTCAACGACTTCGTCACGAACGGTGAGCGAGAGGTGCCCCAATCGTTCTACAACTTAGCCAAGACTGCGATGAGCGAAGGCGCTGAATAAGGGCTCTTCGCTGTACCTGTCTTTACTCCTTCTTTTCTTGTCTTGACACAAGAAAAGAAGCAAAAGAAGGTCAAGGCGGCAGGGCCGCCTGCCAAGCTGGCCTGATACTCGTAGTTATTCATTTTCCCTATGACATTAGAAGAAATCCTCCGCACCCGTCGCGCGGTGCGTCGTTACACCGACGAGGCGATTGATGCCGACACGGTGCGCCACTGCATCGATCTGGCACGCCTGGCTCCCACCAGCTCCAACATGCAACTCTGGGAGTGTTATCACATCACCGACCCGGACACGATCCGCCGACTGGTGCCCGCCTGCTTAGATCAGACGGCCGTATCGACGGCGCAGCAGCTTGTCGTCTTCGTCACCCGCCGCGACCTGTTCCGCCGCCGTGCCGCTGCGGCACTTGCTTTTGAACGGGGCAACGTCGCGCGTAACAGTCCCGCCGACAGACAAGCCCATCGCACGAAGCGGTGGGAGATGTATTACCAGCGCGTGATGCCCTTCCTCTACGGCAATGCCTGCGGGCTGCTGGGGCTGCTGCGTAAGACGATCCTCATGGCCGTCGGGCTTTTTCGCCCGATCACGCGGCAAGTCTCGGAAGCCGATATGCGTGTGGTCGTGCATAAGAGCTGCGCACTGGTTGTGCAGACGTTCATGCTGGCCATGACCGACGCGGGCTATGACACGTGTCCGCTCGAGGGCTTCGACAGCCTACGGGTGAAGCGTATCCTCCGCCTGCCACGCCGGGCTGAGGTCAACATGATCATCAGCTGCGGCATCCGCGACGAAAGGCGTGGCGTCTGGGGCGAACGATTCCGCGTACCGATGGAAGAGGTTTATCATCGGATATGAAGAGGTAGTCAGAGGGTAGTTATAGGGTAGTCAAAAGGTAGTTAGAAGTAGCCTTATAACTCTCCCCATAACTTCCCTCTGACTACCCTATAACTACCCGGCCAAAGGCCGTAACTACCGCGCCAAAGGCGCATAACTCCCCTATAACTACCTTATATGATCAAGGCATTACAACAGGTAGGCGAATACGTCCTACTGATGCGCAAAGCGCTCACTCCGCCCACGCGTTGGAGCATGTTTTTCAAGCAGCTTGTGCGCGAGATCTACAAGCTCGGCGTCGACTCGATTTGGATCGTGGTCATCATCTCGATCTTCATTGGCACGGTGATCGCGATACAGATTTCGCTCAACATCAGCTCGCCGCTCATCCCCAAGTTCACCATCGGCTACACCACGCGCGAGATCATCCTGCTGGAGTTCTCGTCGTCCATCATGTGCCTTATTCTGGCCGGTAAGGTGGGCAGTAACATCACTTCCGAGATTGGCACGATGCGCGTCACGGAGCAGATTGACGCGATGGAGATCATGGGCGTGAACTCGGCCAACTTCCTGATCATGCCTAAGATCACGGGCATGATGCTGTTCATCCCCGTGCTGGTCTTCTTCAGCATGACGACGGGCATCCTGGGCGGTGTCTTCGCCAGCCACGTCGTTTCGGGCATGACGCCGGCCTCGTTCGAGTTCGGGTTGCAGTACTACTTCAACCCGTTCTACATCTGGTACTCCGTCATCAAGTCCGTCGTCTACGCCTTCCTTATCTCGTCGATCGGCTCCTACTTCGGCTACAATGTCAAGGGTGGCTCGCTGGAGGTGGGCAAGGCCAGCACGAACGCCATTGTGATCAGCAGCATCATGATCCTGCTGGCCGACGTGATCCTCACTCATATCATGCTTACGAAATGATCGAAATAGAACATATAGTGAAGTCGTTCGACGGGCGTGTGGTCCTGAACGACATCAGCGCTGTCTTCGAGACGGGCAAGACAAACCTCATCATCGGCCGAAGCGGCTCGGGTAAGACGGTGACGGTAAAGAGTATCATCGGGCTGGTGAAGCCTGACCGCGGACGCGTGCTCTACGACGGGCGCGACCTGCTGTCGATGAACAAGTCGGAGCTGAAGCATTTGCGCCGCGAGACGGGCGTGCTGTTTCAAGGCTCAGCGCTGTTCGACAGCATGACGGTGCTCGAGAATGTGCTCTTCCCGCTCGATATGTTCTCGCGAGAGACGGCCCGCGAGCGGGAGCGCCGCGCCCTGAGCTGCCTCGAGCGGGTGGAGATTAGTCATGCGCGAGACCTCTACCCCTCGGAGATTAGTGGCGGTATGATGAAGCGCGCCGCCATCGCGCGGGCCATCGCGCTGCAACCGAAATACCTGCTCTGCGACGAGCCGAACTCGGGCCTCGACCCGAAGACGTCGCTCGTGATTGATAGCCTTATCCACAGCATCACCAAGGAGTACAACATGACGACGATCATCAACACGCACGACATGAACTCGGTGATGAACATCGGCGAGAACATCATCTTTATCCGTGAGGGGATCAAGGAGTGGCAGGGCACGAAGGAGCAGGTCGTGTCGTCGGGCAACAAGGCACTGAATGCTTTCATCTTCGCCTCCGACCTGCTCCGCAAGGCCAGCGAGCTGGAGGAGCAGGAGCAAGAGGCGGGCGTTGTACCTACGCGCAAGTCCCCGCCGGAATAGCTAAGGATGAGAGGCTAAAAACGAAAGGGCACCTCCGACATGCATTGTCAGGGGTGCCCTTTTTATGGGTTATCTATACAAACACATCCAGCCCTAGGGTTGCGGCTTGTCTGTAAATCCACGAACAGGTGTTGTTTTCCTATCAAAAAGCGTTTTCAGAGCCAATACAGCTTCTGCATACCTATCAAAAGAGACCTCTTCACGGCGATTGGTGTGTATTTTGTTTGTTAATTCATTGTATAATAGGGAGTTATTTTGTATATTTGAGTATTAAAAACAGCATAATATTCCTCCCATGGCATACCAATCCAAGAATACCGATGAGCATGTAACATTTGCAGACGCACTCCTTTCAAAGCGTTATCGCAAAGCACAAAACGACTTCCTCAATCAGGTTGAGAGGCTTATCGATTGGCGTCCGATCAGGA
>CALHPT010000195.1 GCA_938036405.1 uncultured Tannerella sp. | reverse complement strand
CGTACGGCTTCCACCCGCTTCATAGCGTGCGGCATGCGGCGCAGTTCAGCCGGACTGCAATCACCCAACCACAGACAATAGCGCGGCTTGTTGTTGATAAACTCATGCGCTCCATACCACGGACGGAAATACTTCGCCGCTTGGGGCTCGAGCTTGATAAAGGTGTTGCGCTCCTCTAGGGTAAAGAGGTAATTCCCATCGTCGACCGGTTTATTTCCGTAAACCATTTCTGGCACATCGCAAAGCGCCTTCGTCCTACTTTCCACAAAGACGTCTTCGACCTCCATCAGGTAGAAATTGAGATGACTGACCTCCACAAAGTCCCCCTTGTCGTCGTAGATGCGCGGGAGGTGGTCGGCAGGTGCCGTGCTGAAGCCGATGATCACGCAATGCACATGAGCCTTTTCGGCCATCTCGCTATCCCAGCGGAAGGTGCGATAGGCAAAGTCGATATGGATGCCGAAACGATCGACGAGCGGCTTCCAAATAGCAGGAACCTGTTCGCCTTGCGTGATGGAATTCGTGGAGACAAGCGCGGCGCGGATGGCTGTCCCTTGCATCATCTCACCCGCTTTGAAATACCAGCCAGCGACATAATCAGCCATGCGCGTGTCCTTGTAGGGCTTGCCCGCCTCATCCACATAAACCGATAGAAGGTCTTCCTTCTGCTCTGGACTCATCAGGTACGCCCCCACGAACGGCGGGTTGCCGATGATGTAATCGGGCGAGGGGCAGACGGTGCGCCAGTCGAGGCGCAGGGCGTTGCCCTCGGCGATATGCGCCTCGGAGCGGAGGGGGAAGAAGTCGAGGTCGTGGTGGACGATGGAGGCCGTCTCGCGCTTCATGCCCATTTCGGCGATCCACATGGCTGTGCGCGCCACCACGACGGCAAAGTCGTTGATCTCGATCCCGTAAAAGCGATCAATCGAGACGCGGATCGGCGTGAAGGTCTCGCCCAGGACGGCCATGTCGGCCGTGTCGACAGCCGCGGCGCGCACCACCTCGTTCTCAAGGCGGCGCAGCGAGAGGTAGGTCTCGGTCAGAAAGTTGCCCGAGCCGCAGGCGGGGTCGAAGAAGCGCAGCTCGGCCAGGCACGCTTGGAAGGCCAACAGTTCGGCGCGGCGGCGGCGCGGTTCGGTGATGGCCTTGAGGTTGTCAAACTCGTCGCGCAGCCGGTCGAGGAAGAGCGGGTCGATGACGCGGTGAATGTTCTCCACCGAGGTGTAGTGCATGCCGCCCGTGCGACGCGTTTCGGGGTTAAGGGTGCTCTCAAAAACGGCGCCGAAGATGGTGGGCGAGATGCCGCTCCAGTCGAATCCCTCGGAGGCGTCGATCATCAGGGCATGAATGACTTCGGGACTGAACTCGGGCACCTCCCAGGCGTAGGCCTCCACGGACTTATCGGCGAAGAGCCCGCCGTTGACGTAAGGCAGCTGCGCAAACTTGCGCTCATACGGGTCGCGCTCGTCGTGCGGGGTGTTGAGCACGCGGAAGAAGCGGATCAGCTCGAGGCGGAAGAAGTCGGGAGATTTGATCAGGGGTTCGAAATGGCGAAAGAAGAGCCCTCGCTTGCCGAAGAGTCCGGCGTCGTCCGCATAGAGGCAGAAGACGATACGCACGCAGAGCAGGTTGAGGCTGCGCAGCGTCTCGGGCGACTCGGGGTCTCGATAGTTCTTGAGCAGCAGGTCGTAGACCTTGCTGATGCGTGCACCGGCCTCGACCGAGAGCGCTTCCTCCTGCCGGCGGATGCTCTCCACCTTGGGGTTGACGAGGAAGTCGAGTCGGTCGAGCTCCTCGGCGAGGTTGGCCAGGGTGACAACGCGTGGCGGCGCTTCGGGCGTCTCCATGTCGTAGACACGGATGCGGGCAAAGTCGCTGATGACGATCCACCGCGCTCGCTCGGAATAGGGCAGCATGGAGTTGTAGCGCGCCGCCTGTCGGAAGGGGGTCAGCAGCGTGCCGTCGCTCTGACGTTGCGGCGTATCGAGGTCGACACCGAGGCTCTTCTGCTCGATCAGTACGTGAGTCGACGAGATGAAGGCGTCCATAAAAGACTTGTGTCCGAGCTTGACGGAGCGCTCGAACTCGATAAGTTTGGAGGGATGCGGCGCACCGAGCACGTCGCCAAGCAGCTCGAACCAAAAGTTCGGCGTGTCGCTCTTCTCGTCGCCCTTTCCGGCCCATCGCTGGGCGAAGGCGCGGGCGGCGTCTTTGTCGTATAGAGGTTGCATAAGAAGGATAATCTCTGAATCGCGGACAAAGGTAGGGGCGAGGGCAAGAATGGGAAAGCACTCTACAACGCATATCCGTTGAGGGGGTCAAAGCCCCTCAACAACTCAACAAACCAACTAACAACAAACAAATGGAAGTACTCTTTGAGGGCACCCGCCCCATGCTGGCCATTGCCGGCGCCTGC
>CALHPT010000194.1 GCA_938036405.1 uncultured Tannerella sp. | reverse complement strand
CAGCCGGTCTGGGCCGGCGCGCCTGATCCCACGACCGGATCGGAACAAGTCAAACCCAAGACAGACGCCGTCGTCACCGGCCACGTGGTCGACGCTAAGACGGGCGAACACTTGCCCTACATCAACATCATAGTCAAAGGCACCACCATCGGCGTGGCCACCGATGCCACGGGGCACTACATGCTCAAGGATCTGCCCGCGGGCGAACTGACCATCGAGGCCACCTTCATCGGCTACAAAAAGGCCGTGAAGAAGATCCAGGCGAAGCCCAACACGATGCTCGAAGTCAACTTTGAGCTCGAGGAAGAGGCGCTGGCCATCGACGAGGTGGTCGTCTCGGCCACACGCAGCGAGACGATGCGCCGCGAAGCACCGTCGCTCGTGAACGTGCTTGACACGAAGCTCTTCGAGCGCACCCAATCGACCGACATCGCCCAGGGACTGAAGTTCCAGCCGGGCGTGCGCGTGGAGACCAACTGCCAGAACTGCGGCTTCAGCCAAGTGCGCATCAACGGCCTCGACGGCCCCTATTCGCAGATCCTGATCGACTCGCGACCCATCTTCAGCGCGCTGGCGGGCGTCTACGGGCTGGAGCAGATCCCGGCCAACATGATCGAGCGCGTCGAGGTAGTGCGTGGCGGCGGATCGGCGCTGTTCGGATCGTCGGCCATCGCGGGCACGATCAACATCATCACCCGCGAACCGACGGGCAACTCCGCCTCCCTCTCGCATCAGACGCGCGGACTGGGCGGCCTGAACACGTTTGAGAACACGACGAACTTCAACGGCTCCGTAGTGAGCGACAACGGCCGCCTGGGCGTCACCCTCTTCGGCCAGGCACGCCACCGCACGGGCTACGACCACGACGGCGACGGCTACACGGAGCTGCCCGTGCTCGACGGTCGCACGCTGGGCTTCCGCTCCTTCCTCAAGCCGAACATCTACTCGCGCTTCACGCTGGAGTTTCACAACACACACGAGTTCCGCCGCGGCGGCGACCTGCTCAAGGAACAACCCCACAACGCCCACATCGCCGAGCAACTGGAGCACATCAACAACGTGGGCAGCCTCGGCTACCAATACTTCAGTCCCGACGGCCATCACCGCTTCAACGCCTACGGCTCGTTCATGAAGGTGCAGCGCAAGAGCTACTACGGCGGTGGCGATCGCACGGCAAACGAGATCATCAACGAGGGCAAGAAGAACGTGGAGGCTGCCAAGGATGCCTTCATCGCCGAGCTCAAAAAGAAGAACCCCGCCATTACGGACGACGAGCTGGAGGCCGAGGTGAAGAAGTCCTTCTTCCCCGGCTCGCACAACGGCCTGACGAACGAGGATATGCTGGAGCTGAACAAACGCATGGCCTCTTACGGCCTGACCAATGGCCTGACCTACATGTTCGGCGCACAGTATGCCGCTGACTTTGACCGCCTGCTCTTCCTCCCCTCGACGCTCACCGCAGGCATCGAGTACAACCACGATCACCTGGACGATAAGAGCGGATACCGCGAAGCGCCCATCGATCAGCGCGTGAACACGAAGAGCGCCTTCCTGCAAAACGAATGGAAGAACGACCGCTGGAGCATCCTTCTCGGTGCCCGACTCGACAAGCACTCGATGGTCAGCCGCGCCATCCTCAGCCCGCGCCTCAACCTGCGCTTTGCCCCCTCGAAAGACTTCACCCTGCGCGCCAGCTACAGCAAGGGCTTCCGCGCCCCGCAGCTCTTTGACGAGGACTTGCACGTGGACAACGCCGGTGGCGACCTCATCGTCTCTCGCAACGCCCCGGGCCTGAAAGAGGAGACCTCGCACAGCTTCAGCGCCTCCATCGACTGGTACCACCGCTTCGGCGTTTGGCAGCTCAACCTGCTGGCCGAAGGCTTCTACACGCAGCTCGTGGACGCCTTTGGGTTTACGCAGAAGGACACCGTGATCGGTGGCATCTCGCAGATCCTCAAGACGCGCGAAAACTCCGACGGCGCCAAGGTGTACGGCCTCAACTTCGAGGGTAAAATCGCATACCTCAACACCTGGCAGCTACAAGGCGGACTCACCGCGCAACGTAGCCTTTGGAACACCGAGCAACAGTGGAACGAGGACGACGCCTACAAGACGCGCCGCATCTACCGCACCCCCGACCTCTACGCCTACTTCATCGGCACGCTGAACATCACCCGCGCCCTCAGCTTCTCCCTCACGGGTAACTACACGGGCAGCATGCTCACCGGCCACGAGATCCCGACCGAGGACGACGGCTCACTCACGCAGTTCAACGGCCGCCCTGCCGCCACCATCCACCCCGACCGCATGCAGCACGGCGAAGGTCAGACGGACAAGACCTACGGCCCACGCACATTCAAGACGCCGGCCTTCTTCGAGATGGGCGCCCGCGTGGCCTACAACATCCCGCTCTACAAGACCTACACGCTGCAGCTCCACGCCGGTGTGCAGAATATGTTCAACGCCTTCCAAGACGACTTCGACCGCGGTCCCTCGCGCGACTCGGCCTACATCTACGGCCCCGGCTCGCCCCGCTGCTGGTACGCCGGCATGAAGCTCACGCTGTAATCGTCAGAGGGTTCATTGTCAATGATAGAAAGGGCATCTCCGCGGGTCGGAGGTGCCCTTTTTTCGTCTGCTCACCCTGGCTGCCGCCCCGATCGGCTGAGCCCGATCTGCCGCCGATCCCCCCGCCCTACCTCAGCCCCGCCCGCCGCGCCTATCTTTGCCGCCCAAACAACACATCATAGTACATATCACACAAATGGGAAAGACCGCATTAATCACAGGCATCACGGGGCAGGACGGATCGTACCTGGCCGAGTTCCTGATCGACAAAGGCTATGAGGTGCACGGCATCATGCGCCGCTCCTCGTCGTTCAACACCGGACGTATCGAGCACCTCTACCTCGACGAGTGGGTGCGCGACATGAAGCGCCAACGCACCATCAACCTCCACTACGGCGACATGACCGACAGCAGCTCGCTCGTCCGCATCATTCAGCAGACGCAGCCCGACGAGATCTACAACCTCGCCGCACAGAGTCACGTCAAGGTCAGCTTCGACGTGCCCGAGTATACGGCCGAGACTGACGCCGTGGGTGTTCTCCGCTTACTTGAAGCGATCCGCATTTTGGGTATGGAGAAGAAAACTCGCCTTTATCAAGCCAGTACATCCGAACTGTATGGAAAGGTGCAAGAAGTGCCGCAGCGCGAGACAACGCCCTTCTATCCTCGCTCTCCCTACGGCGTGGCCAAACAATATGGTTTTTGGATTGTCAAAAACTATCGCGAGAGTTATGGAATGTATGCCGTTAATGGCATTCTCTTCAATCACGAAAGCGAGCGCCGCGGCGAAACCTTCGTTACGCGCAAGATTACGCTGGCTGTAGCACGCATCAAGCAAGGCCTGCAAGATAAGTTATACCTCGGCAATATGAATGCGCGGCGCGACTGGGGCTATGCGAAAGATTACGTAGAGTGTATGTGGCTGATGCTGCAACACAAAGAGCCCGAAGATTTTGTTATCGCCACAGGCGAATACCATACCGTGCGCGAGTTTGTCACCTTAGCCTTCGCAGAAGTTGGCATTACCATTGATTGGCAAGGCGAAGGCCTCGAAGAGAAAGGCATCGAACGCGGCACGGGGCGCGTACTCGTCGAAGTGGATCCTAAATATTTCCGCCCCGCAGAGGTTGAGGAGTTGCTTGGCGACCCGACGAAGGCGCGCACCGAACTGGGATGGAATCCGCAGAAGACGAGCTTCAAAGAATTGATACGCATTATGGTCGAGCACGATATGCAGTTCGTCAAAAAGATCCATCTCAAAGAACTCATCGCGCGTGGTGATGTTCGGATTGAGGAATAAAGACTAAGCCGCAGAAACGCAATATCGTTTCGCGCGTCAACTTATACAAAGAAGTCATTGCCGGCAGCTTTTCCGAGCAATGACTTCTTCGTTTTTCTGCATAAAGCCTTTTAATCAAAAGAGATGGCCACCACTTTCAGATAATCTTTCAAGCGATAAGGCCCTTCACCGGCCGAAGCCTGACTATCGTTAATCAAGAGGAGCGTTTGCCGCCCATCTTGCAGTTTTGCGCCCAAACACATGCCCTCATAATT
>CALHPT010000193.1 GCA_938036405.1 uncultured Tannerella sp. | reverse complement strand
CGGTGAGTCCGGGCATGTTCTCATCGAGGAAGATGAGGTCGAAGGCCTGTTCGCGGCAACTGTCTATCGCGTCTTGTCCGCTGATGACGGGCGTCACGTCGTAGCCTTTCTCTTCGAGGAAAAGGATGTGGGGCTTGAGGAGGTCGATCTCATCGTCGGCCCAAAGGATCTTGTTTCTTTTCATAATGGGGTGGGGATTAAACGAGGATTAAACGGCGTGGTAAGGGTGGATATTATACGGTATAAAGAAGCGGTGCACCGGGGGCGTCCTAATTGACGTTACCACCGATACACCGCTATCGTTCTATTGTCTCGCCACACAAAGATCGCTCTGTGGGCGGGGGTTACGCGTTACTTCTTTTCGGCCTTCTTAGCTGCTTTCTCGGCTTTCTTAGCGGCCTTTTCAGCCTCTTTGGCAGCTTTCTGGGCGGCCTTGTCCACCTTTTCCACAGCTTTTCCAGCCGCCTTCTCGACCGACTCTACAGCCTGCTCAGCCGCTTTCTCCACCTTGGCTTCCGGCTTGATGATGTCCAGCAGCTCTATCTCAAACTCGAGCGTAGAGTTCGATTTGATCATTTCGCCAGCGCCACCCGTACCATAAGCCAAGTCGGAGGGAATCCAAACCTGGATCTTCTCGCCCTTGCACATCAGCTTGAGCGCCTCCTGCCATCCGCGGATCACTTGCGTTACGCCGAACTCCGTCGGCTCGCCGCGCTCCACAGAGCTATCGAAGACTTTACCGTCAAGCAGTCGACCGGTGTAGTGCACCTTGACACGGTCAGCGTCCGTCGGCTTCTCATCGCCTTCTCCAGCCTTGAGCACCTTGTACTGCAAGCCGCTCTCTGTCGTTACCACGCCTTCCTTCTTCTTGTTGGCGGCAAGGAACTTCTCGCCTTCGGCCTTGCGTGCGTCGCCTTCCTTCTGCTGAGCTGCCGTCACGTAGTTTTGGATACACACCTCAGAAGCTGCATTATTCATCAGCAATCCTGCCGTGTCACCTTTGAGCGTACGGACGAAGATCTCAGCCAAAACATTAATGTTGACCGGGCCGTCGGGGAACGTCTTAAGATTCTCGCGGAGGCTGTTACCGATGTTCACGCCGAGGGCGTAGCTCACCGTGTCGAGCGGAGACTTGAGTACAGGTCCAGCCGCCTTACGTGTCGGCTTGACAGCCGCCTCAGCCATCGCACCACCGATCAGCATCGCAGCGCAAACAATGGCGAGTGTCAACTTGTGAAACTGCTTCATTACTTCACAATTTCGAGCAGTTCGATTTCAAATTCGAGCGTCGAATTCGGCTTGATCACACCACCAGCACCCTGTGTACCATAGGCCAAGTTTGAGGGGATCCATACTTGGTACTTCGATCCTACAGGCATCAGCTGCAGCACTTCCTGCCATCCGGGGATCACTTGACCGATCTCAAACTCTGCAGGCTGTCCACGCTGCACAGAGCTGTCGAAGACGTTGCCGTTAAGCAGCTTGCCCGTGTAGTGGCAGCGCACCTTATCCTTAAGCGTCGGCTTAGCACCCGTACCTTCGGTGATGACCTTATACTGAAGACCACTGGCCGTCGTTACGACGCCTTCCTTCGAGCGGTTAGCTGCCAAGAATTCCTGTCCAATCTTCAGTTCACCTTCGGCCTCAGCCTGCTGGATCTTCATGATGTAAGCATTGATGTAAGCGTTCGCATTCTCGAAAGTCATCTTCTGAGCAGCAGAATCCTTCAGCACCGCCATAAGTCCCTTGATAACGAGGTCAACCTTTAGCGAATCTTCACCAGGGAAAGTACCCATGCTAGCCTTGATGTTATTTCCGACATTGATACCGACAGCATAACTTAGACTGTCGATCTGCGAGCTCAGCGTAGCGTCTGCTGAAACGCCGCCTTGGTTACACGAGTTCATCGTCACACAGGCAGCAGCTGCGGCCGCCATCATCCATAGATTAATCTTTTTCATCTTCCTGTTTGGTTGTTATGTATTTTCTATTTTCTATTCTGCTTCTATTTCTCTCATTCGATACCGAGCAGTTCGACGTCGAAGATGAGCGTCATGTTGGGCTCAATAGCCTCACCTGCGCCATGTGCTCCGTAAGCCATTTCGGAGGGGATGAAGAGGCGCCATTTGGAGCCGACGTTCATCAGTTGCAACGCTTCTGTCCAACCGGCGATCACCTGTGAAACGCCAAACACGGCCGGCTGCCCACGTTGCACGGAGCTATCGAACACACGACCATCGATGAGCGTACCGTGGTAATGGCAGCGCACCTTGTCGTTCAGCCCGGGCTTCGGGCCTTCGCCAGTCTTGAGCACTTCGTACTGCATGCCACTGGGGAGCGTAACGACACCTCGCTTTTCCTTATTGATCCGTAGAAACTCTTCGCCGACCTGTTTATTCATCTCGAACTTTTCGGCTTGAAGGTTTTTGAAATACTCTTGAAGCAACCGCTGCGCCTCGTCAAAAGCGACGGCCGGTTTAGCCTCATTAAATACGTCGTTTATACCCTTGATGAAATCGTCGATTTCCAGCCCTTTGATGCCTGACGCCCGGAAATTATTCCCGATGCTCAGTCCGAGGGCATAGCTTATCTTATCCATTATCGAACTGTATTTCTTTCTCTTGTGTATGTGTAAATGAGGTCGCAAAAGTAGAAACTTTTCCATACGGCCTACCCTGCGACCCTTTCCGAGAGGGGGCTGGCGAGAGGGAAGGCGCTCTGATCTCAACGGATCATTGCGGCGGTTCGTCCCTCCCCCGACGACCGTACACCTTTCCCCCGGCCTTGGAAGAAATGAACCGCCGCTTACTTTTGTGCGCCCATCAAAAACGGCATACAGGTCGAGAATGACGGCGTACACATTTATAATATAGCAATAACGACTACGATGAAACTGGCAGAAGCGCTCAGCCTCAGGGCTGACTTACAGAAACGAGTGAACGAGCTGAAGGTGCGGTTTAAGGACAGCGCCAAGGTGCAGGAAGGCGACACGCCGGCAGAGGATCTGGCAGCGTTGGACGTGGAGCTGAATACGGCTCTGGCTGAGCTGGAGGATCTGATCTACCGCATCAATGCTACGAACATGAAGACGGTGCACGAGGGCGAGACGGTCACACGGCTCATGGCCCGAAAGGATGTGCTGGCCTTGCGTGTACAACTGATGAAGGAGGTGCTCAGCCACGTGGTGGAGGGTGACGCACGCTACGGGCGCAACGAGATCAAGACGGTGCGCGTGGTGGATGTGCCCGAGCTACGGAGACGGACTGACGCGGCGGCGCGTGAGCTGCGTGAGCTGGACATGAAGATACAGGCCCTGAACTGGTCTGTGGACCTGATCGAAGAAGCGTAACCCACACGCGAGAGGCAAGATGAAGGAGCTGATCTGTCCGAATTGCCGAAAGGCTTTCAAGGTGGACGAGGCGGACTATGCGGCCATTCTGATGCAAGTCAAGGACCGCGAGTTTCAGGAAGACCTCGACCGACGCATCGCCGAACTGCACAAGCAACACGAGGCGGAGCAGAAGGCGGCGGCTCTGGAGGCCAATCAAAGCTACGAGCGGGCACTGCGACAAAAGGAAGACCGACTGAAGGAGAAAGAATCGGCCATCGCTCAGTTGCAATTGCAGCTGAACGGCTTGGAGGAAAAGAAGCAGCTGGAGCTGAACGCCCAAATGGCCCGCAAGGAGCAGGAGATCGACCGTCTGAAAGCCGAGATCAAAAGCAATGACGACCGGATAAAGCTCGAAGTGCTCAGAGAGGAGCAGAAGTGGGAGAAGACACTGCAGCAAGAGCGTAACGCCAACGAACGCCTCCAAGACCGCATCAAACTGGAGCAAAAAGAAGCCTCCATCCGAGAGATCGCGATGAAGGAGGACTACGAGCGGCGCCTCAAGCAGCAACAGGAGCAGGTGGATTACTACAAAGACATGAAGGCCCGAATGTCGACCAAGATGATCGGCGAAAGCCTCGAGATCCATTGCAGCACCGAGTTCAACCGCATGCGCAGCAACCTCTACCCCAACGCCTACTTCGAGAAGGACAACGACGCCAGCCGAGGCACGAAGGGCGACTTCATCTTTCGCGACCAGGTGGACGGCACGGAATACATCTCCATCATGTTCGAGATGAAAAACGAGGCCGACACCACCGCCACGAAGCATCGCAACGAGGATTTCTTCGCCAAGCTCGACAAAGACCGTCGCGAGAAAGGCTGCGAATACGCCGTGCTTGTCTCCCTGCTTGAGCCGGAGAGCGAACTCTACAACGAGGGCATTGTGGACGTGTCGTACCGCTACCCCAAAATGTTCGTCGTCCGCCCGCAGTTCTTCATGCCCCTCATCTCCCTGCTCACCCAGGCCTCGAAAAACAGCGTGGCCTACCAAAAAGAGCTTGAGCAAGTCAAGCAGCAGTCCATCGACGTGCGAAACTTCGAGGAGCAGCTGGAGATATTCAAGGACGGCTTCGCGCGCAACTACCGCTTGGCCAGCGAGCGCTTCCACACAGCCATCGACGAGATCGACAAGTCCATCGAGCATCTGCAAAAGATCAAGGAGGCGCTCGTGGGCTCAGAAAACAACCTTCGGCTGGCTAACAACAAGGCCGAGAGGCTCACCATCCGGAAGCTCACCTACAAGAACCCCACGATGAAGCGGATGTTTGACGAGGCACGCGCGGCCGATCAATTAGAGGAGGTCACCGAACAGGAAGAAGATGAATCCATGATATAAAGGCAGCGTTCGTCAAAACCAAGGCGACGGGGGCGATACAAACTGCCCGCGCCCCCACCGGGGGAACGGAGCAAAAGAGTCATCGAATCATAAACGAGCCACGCATTGTGCACATCAGCACAGCGCACAGGCGCAGGGAGCATACCCGAAAAAAGTTTTGTTCGGTGCATTGCGCATCACCACGTATCGACTGACGCCGAAGACGAACGCGGGTGGGAGAGTGGGTAGAAGGGCTGCGGCACATCCGTGCGGCGGCCCTTCGTTTTTTGAGCGCGCCGTCAAGCGGGATGAGGCGGAGCAAAACACCTCGCCGCGCCCCATCGTGTCACACAATATGACCTCTACGAACTTTTAGGGCCTCATCGTGTCGCACAATATGACCTCTACGAACTTTTAAGCCCCATCGTGTCACACAATATGACCTCTACGAACTTTTAAGCCTCATCGTGTCGCACAATATGACCTCTACGAACTTTTAGGTCCCCATCGTGTCGCACAATGGGCCACTCTGATCGTTTAGCCTCTTCGTTCCCCATGAGGATTCGCACCCCACACCTCATCCGGGTTTTAACCGGCGCCTTACTTTTGCCTCCGTGAATCGCGAACGACATATTCGGCTTACAGCCCCGCGGCTTCGGCGCCTCATCTCGGGCGCACTGCGGCCTGTGCTCTGCATGGGCGTACTGTGGCTTGGCCTCACGGCTTGCAGCGGCGGTACGAAAGAGACCTCGGACGGCAGCGACTTTGTCGACCCCTATCTGGAGCGTGATTCGGGCGGACGCCGCAACGACGTCACCCGATTCCAGAACAGCACCGATCTGGCTCGCGACTTCATCAATCCCCCCTCCTATGCACGCGCTCGCGTCGTCTGGCAGTGGCCCAGCGGACGCATTTCAGAAGAAGGCATCCGGCACGACCTCACCGAGATGTGGCGCATCGGCATACGCGGCGCCGTCATCTACGAGACGGGCCACCCGGCCTTTGGTCGCACTCCGGGTGCAGCCCCGTCGGGCACAGGCTTCATGAGTACACGTTGGCGCGCACTCTTCCGCTACGCCTGCGAAGTGGCCGACAGTCTGGGCATGGAGATCGGGCTTAACCTCGGCAGCGGCGCCGATAGCGGTGGGCCGTGGATCACGCCCGAGCTGTCCAGCAAACGCCTGCTCTGGAGCCAGATGGACATCGAGGGGGGCCGCCGCATACGCATTCAGTTGGCTCTGCCCGAGGGTGTGATGATGCGCCCGGGGCTGAAGGTGCCCTTCTATATCCCTGTGGCTGTGCTGGCCGTGCGCATGAACGACGCCTATGGCGACGACGTGGAGTTGCCCACGGAAACGCCGTCCGAGCCGACGGACTCCGCCGCGACCGACACGCCTACGACCACGGCCCGCGTGCTGCTGCCCATCCGCCCTGACGATGTCTATGACCTCAGCGAGCGTGTCGATGCCGACGGTAACCTCTCTTGGGAGGCTCCCGCTGGCACCTTTCGCCTCTTTCGCTTCGTCTGCTCGAGTACGGGCCGACGCACCGTGAACGCTACACCCGGCGCAGGCGGACTGACGCCGGACTTCCTCAGCGTGGAGGCCACCGACGTGCACTTTGACCACACCGTGACGGTGCTCCTTGGTGAAATGCGTGACCACCGGCCGCAGAGCTGGACGTACATCACGGACGACGGCACCATGCCTGCCGACGCCGACTGGACGCCCTCGCTGGCCACGGAGTTCCGACGCCTCAATGGCTACGACCTCACGCGCTACCTGCCCGTCTTTGCCGGCCTCACGATCGCCAGCGGCGACGTCTCCGAACGTTTCCGCGCGGACTATCGGCGTACGGTGGCCGAGCTGCTGGCCCGCAACCGCTACGCACGCCTCCGCGAGCTGGCTCACCAACGCAACCTCAGCATCCATCCCATCAGCCGATCGGCCGCAACGGTGCCCGCCGACGCGGTGCGCAATGCGGCTTTCAGCGATGTGCCCGCGGCCCATTTCCGGCTCCGTACGCCCTCGCCCCTGGCGACCTATCCCACGGGCAGGGACGCGTCGATCAAGATCGCGGCTTCCGCTGGCCACCTCTACAACCGGCGATTCATCGCCGCCAAAGGCCCGCAGACGGATGGCGGCGGCGGATGGGAGGTGGACCTCCGCGCCCTTAAACCCCTCGTCGATCGCGTCTATGTGCAGGGCGCGAACCGCATCTTCATCAACGCCTTTACGCACTCGCCTGCCTCGGCGGGTGTGCCGGGCATCGAGTGTCCGGACGGCGTCTGCTTCAATGCCAACGCCACGTGGTGGCGCCAGTCACGGGCCTTCCTGACGTGGACGGCTCGCAACGCAGTCATGCTGGTGCAGGGCAAGCCGGTGAGTGACGTCTGCGTCATCTGCGACGACGAGGCGGCGGCCTGTGAGGCCCTGCTCCGACGTGTGGAGGAGGAGTTGGGCGGACGGTATGACTACGACGTGGCCGGTACCGATGCCCTGCTGACACGTATGACTGCGCACTCCAGCGGCGCCATCGTCCTGCCCGATGGTGTGCGCTATCGCCTGCTCGTCCTGCCCGATCGTCCCGCCATGCGCCCCGAGGTCATGGCCAAGATCAAGGAGCTGGTGCGGGGTGGCGCCGTCGTCATGGCGCCTAAGCCGCTGACCACCGTCGGCCTGCAAGGCTACCCAGAGTCTGAGGCGCTGCTCCGCGCCGACGCTGATTCCGTTTGGGGGCGCACGTTCACGGGCGAGAGTGTCTTTGGGCGTGGGCGGGTCGTTTGGGGCAAACGGCTCAGCGAGGTGCTAAGCCATATCGGCATCCAGCCCGACTTTGAATACATCGGCACCCCGCCCCTCGGCACCCATCTCAGCTATATCCATCGCACGACCGACGGGGCCGACCTCTACCTCGTGGTTAATCGGCGCGACCGACCGGAGTTCGTCAACCTGACCTTCCGCAACGGGGGTGGTCGTCGGCCCGAGATCTGGGATCCGATGACGGGCACCATGACGCCGCAGCTCATCTTCCGCAGCGACCGGCTGGGCCGCATCAGTGTGCCCGCCTTCCTGCCGCCCTACGGCTCGTTCTTCGTCGTCTTCCGCCGCCCGATCGAGGGGCCCTACTTCACCGCCCTCATGCGCAACGGCGACGACCTCTTCCCCAAGCTCCCCCCCTACCCCTTCGGTCAGGCGCCCGTGACGACCGTCGACGGCGGCGCGGCCTTCTGCTTCCAGACCGGCTGGAAGTATGGCCTACAGAAGCGTGGCGGCCGTCGGTTAGCCTTGCGGGGCTATCACACGGAGACTGTACCCGTGGCCACGGCCTGGAGCGTCTGGTTCGACCCGCGATGGGGCGGCCCCGGCGAGCTGCGTTTCGATCGCCTCTACTCCTGGCCTACGCACCCCGACCCGGGCGTGCGCAACTATTCGGGCACGGCCGTCTATCGCAACACCTTCCGCCTCTCGACCGCCCAGCTAAGCCATACGAACGTGGTGCTGTCGCTCGGGCAAGTGCTCCATCTGGCGGAGGTCGAGATCAACGGCCGACCGGCCGGCGTGTGGTGGTGTCCGCCCTACGAGCGGGAGGTGACGTCGCTGCTCCGTGAAGGCGAGAATACGTTAGAGGTGCGCGTGACGAACCTCTGGCCCAACCGCCTGATTGCCGACCTGCGTGAGCAGCCCTCCGTCCGCCTGACGCAGACGAACCTGAGCGGCCGTTATACGGGTGGATCGCCTTCCACCATCTCCGGCCTCCTCGGCCCCGTGCGGCTCAGCGTCCGCCCCATCAAACGGCCGTAAGCGAAACACGCACCTCGCCCCGGGTCACTTTCACCCAAGCGATGCGAAACGCACCTCGCCCCGGGCCGCTTTCACCAAAGCGACGCGAAACGCACCTCGCCCCGCGTCAATTTCATCAAAGCGATGCGAAACGCACCTCGCCCCGGGTC
>CALHPT010000192.1 GCA_938036405.1 uncultured Tannerella sp. | reverse complement strand
TGGCAATGGCGTGGCAACGCACGATCACTTGCTGATACTTATAGTGCTGTTTGTGGAGCTGGAGAGAGTCGAACTCTCGTCCAAACGAGGAATTGATCCGCTTTCTACATGCTTATCTCTGCCTTCATTTTCGTGCTGCGGCAAGACCGAAGCCACCCACCGCAACCTTATTCCCTGAATTTTCACTTGCCGCACAGGACATCCGTCAAGCTATCTCCGACATTTCTGCACCACCGGTTCGGATTGCCTCGAAGCCACGGCTTCCGGGTGATGTCTCGTCCAAACACCTTGTGTAAGGATTAAGCCTTGACCTACTGTTCTTCAATCAGGCAGCGAGAGCGTAAGATTCTTCGCCAGTTAATTGTTTATCAGCCGAGTTTTGAGTGCTGGCCAACGAGGCACTGCATGCTTACAAACCACTTCTACCCGCTGTCAAAACCGGTCAGCCCCGAAATGTGTTTGTCCCTTGAAAAAGCAGTCCTTATGTGTCACTTCGTCGACGCTTCGACGTGGCCTGCTTTCTCTTTCAACGGGGGCAAAGATAAATCCTTTTGAAAAACGCAATCATATAGGCCCTGCGTACTGTATTTCGGTGCACTTGTAGATATTTCTTACGGCAAAGGGAGGATTTTCTGAGCGATCTTATTCGACAAGTGCTCAGATACACCCCCGACGTCTTACTTTTGGGGCCACTGGAACAACACTTACCCACAATATATCATGGTCAATCATTTCAGAATGCAGATTAAGGACATCACTAAGCCTACGGTATGGACAAAGCGACTTATGCAGATACGATCCACGCTCGAGCGATTTCACGACATCATACAAGCCGCCTTCGGATGGGAGAGCGAGCACTTGTTCGCGTTCGAGGACAAGAGCCGGCCTTACATCTCTCCCAAACACTCACCTCAAAACAACTTCTATAGCTATCCCTCCTAACTACCTTATTCATCATGGCAACCAAGGAACAGATCCTTCACTACGCATGGAAATATCAGCTGTACGCCGAAGCGGAATGGATAACCACCGACGGCGAACGCCTCCGCGTCATCACTCCCGGCGTGCACAACACGGACGCCGGCCCCGACTTCTTCAACGCTAAAGTGCGCCTGGGCGACATCACCTGGGTGGGCAATGTCGAGATCCACGCCCGCTCGTCGGACTGGAAACGGCACGGGCACGATAGCAATCCGGCCTACGACTCAGTCGTCCTGCACGTCGTCGGTGAGGCCGACACGCCTATCCATCGCACCAACGGAACGCCCATCCCTCAGATCGTTGTGCATGTCCCCGACCGCGTCGCTCGGAGCATCGATTGGTTGCTCTCGCGCGAACGGGCCGTCCCCTGCCTCGATCGCCTCAGCGGACTTGACGACCGACTGCTCTACGGCTGGCTCTCGGCCCTGTTCGGTGAACGGCTCAAACGCAAAACGAATGACATCTTCCGACGACTGGAACGCACACACAACGACTGGAACGAGACGTTCTACATCACCCTCTCGCGCAACTTCGGCTTTGGTACCAACAGCGACGCCTTCGAGTGGCTCGCCTCCGGACTCCCCTTCAAGTACATCTGCAAGCAGCGCAACAGCCCGGTCCAAATCGAGGCCCTGCTCTTCGGCCAGGCCGGCATGCTGGGCGAGACTCGCGACGACGCTTATTACCGCACCCTGCAACGCGAATACAACTTCCTCCGCACCAAGTACGGCCTCCGCCCGATCGACGCCTACCTCTTCAAGAAGTTTCGCACCCGTCCGCTCAACTTCCCCCACCTTCGCATCGCTCAACTCGCCGCCGTCTGGGCGCATCACGACACGCTCTTCTCCGAGATTCTCGAGGATCCTTCAGTCGACCGCCTCTGCCGCTGCTTCGACGTCCCGCTGTCGGCCTATTGGAACACGCACTTTCACTTCGACTATCCCTCGCCGCCGCACAAGCCCTCCCTTGGCCCCGCCGCCGCGCGCCTGATGCTGATCAACACCGTCGTGCCGATCCTCTATGCCTACGGCCTCCAGAAGCATTTGCCCGAATACTGCGAACGCGCCCAACGCCTCCTCGACAGCCTACCGCCGGAGCGCAACGCCGTCATCCGCCCCTTCACCGACGCCGGCATCCGTCCCCGCCACGCCTCCGATTCGCAAGCCCTCCTGCAGCTCCGCCGCGAGTACTGCGAGCAGAAGCGCTGCCTCTCATGCCGCATCGCGTTTAGCCTCATCAAGCGAGGGCTGGAGTAAAAGCGGGGAGACTAAAACTCGGCGGGTTTGAGAGGGGGGACTGGGAGGCCTCTCCAGCCGGCAGGGTAGGGGCGCAACAGCATACGCCCTCCGAGCGCCACCATCGGTGGCGAATACATGTCCCACATTCGCCCTCTTCAGGGTCGTATGGGAGGGCGTATGCGATACGCCCCTACACCAGGTACCAGGCTAAACTTCGCAGAGGCCCGCAGCCCCCCCGGCGGGTTTCAGCCTTTGCAATTCGTTTTTGCCCAAAACTTGGCGGGTTTCGGACCCTTCTCGTGTATTGGAAGTCCATAGACAAGAAAAGCGGGCACGCCTTCGATAGGCATGCCCGCTTCTTCTCTTATTCCGGCCCAATCGAGGACCGTTGCGTACGATTGTAGGGTTTGATTACTGTACCACCACCTTCTGCGCTGTGCCGTCGCTGAGGACAACGAGGTACAGACCGGCAGCCAGAGGCACCGTCTTGTCGCCTTGCACCGTGGCCTGCTTTACCAGCACACCCGAGGCAGAGTAGATGCGCACCGTCGTCTCCTTCGGGGCGTGGATGCGAACCGCACCGCTGTGTGCCCATACGGATGGCTGATCTACCAGCGTATTAGCAACCGTCTTGGTGAACTCCAGCGTCAGGTCTTGCATCACGCGACGAATCACATACTCATATTCGCCATCTGCGTTCAGCGTACCCGTCAGCACTTCCACCACGCGACCGTCGATCAGACGCTTAGCCGTGACCGTCATCGGTTCGCCGGCATACTTGACGCGGAAGGTGAAGTTCGTCTGCGAAGGCACCGAGTTATATCCAACCTCGGGCGAAACGACCGTCATACCTTCCACTGTCGGTATAAACACCGAGCGTTGATGGATAGGGGGAGCATCCCGCTTGACATAGAAGCAGTAGGTCTCGTCACGGCACCAGTCGGGAATAAGTACTTTAGCAGCAAATCGTTGTCCGAAGACCGTATTCCAATCCCTCTTTACCATTTCTTCGATAACAGGATTATCAGCAGGCGGCACACCGGGATAATTCAAATTGGTTAAAGCGTTCTTTAATGCAGTTTCATTATCTGTAGGGGTAGAAGTAGTAAGGGCATTGTCACCCCCCCCCTATATCACCAAAAGCTCCAACTCTTTCTTCATCGCTCATTGATGCCCAAGGTAGGGACAAACCAAAATCCACAATGGTATCTCTCACGTATTGTTGAACATTGGCAGGAAGGGCATTGTAGAGCTGCATATAATATTTGGTTCTACACTCGGTTGCAAAGTCATTATATATAGCCTGACCGTAGTGTCTTTCATAGCTAAAATTATTGGGATCTAGGAAACCATCTTTCTGATAGGCAAGCCCCATCCGACAGCTTGATCAAGCTGCCTTAGGCAAACGCGTACACTATCATCTTGAAGCAAGTCTTTCTCTACATCAGTCAGCGGCGAATCGGCCGGATGCCAATTCCAACCTCCGTCAAGGCTTCGCATCATATACTTGGTGAGTGTTCCACTCAAGTGAGCGTAACTCAAGCGCATTGTATCACCGTAATGCACGCGCGACCGGATCGTCGTCGCTGCAAACGTGGGCTTGTTGTAGATCCGGAATCGGAGAGTCAGCGTGTCAGTAGGTTCACCTGTTTCAGGAATGGCAAAGGGCTGCTTTACTCCATTAAATGTACCGACATGGCCATCAACCTCCCAATCCGTGGTATCATGTGCATTGGCCAATGTATCGGTTCCCTTGCGGACGAAATACAACTTCAAGATAGCTTCACCATCCTCTTTAATCCGAGTAAACTTCATCGGATACGTATTTATCAAAGAGTCCACATTCTGTGGAGATCCACTGCTCGGATACAAAATGCGCTTTAGTGGCTTCTGATCCTTTCCTCCGATTAAGCACGTATCTTCCAATACACCTCCATACTCGAAAACAAGTTCTAAGTCATGATTGGGCCTAATCAAATCATGCTTGTAGCCTTGAAAGAAATTTTCATTTGATCGGATGAAGAGGAGGGGATCATATGCGAACTGAGCAGAATCAATGCCATAGACACAATTCACGAAATAAACACGATCCTCATAAGCAAGCAAGTCGCCATGAATGTCCCACTTCGGAAGTGAGACAGGCGCCGATCGGAGATTGAAACGAGCTGCGCCACTTTCGGCCGCACGTCTTTTCTGTTCTAACTCCGCCAATTTCTTTTTAATATACTCTTTGTTAAGAGGCAGGAGTTCGGTTGCCTGATTAT
>CALHPT010000191.1 GCA_938036405.1 uncultured Tannerella sp. | reverse complement strand
AGAAACCGATTCTCTTTTAGAGTCTGTTCAAATTTATTTCGTAGCCCATTTTCCAGCTATTTCTGGATATCTGGCGGGGTAAATCTGCTGCGATGAAGACCGCTATTTGGCCACACATCGCAGGGAAGATTTAGTCGAAAATCTTGATTTGCGATACGAATCCGGTCTTACGGAGGTCAGCGAAGAGAGCTGTATAGGAGGAGCGCGCCCTCACGTTTACCTTGCACGTCAAGACAGCCGTATTAGTCGCATAGTCCGCAGCATAGGAGTTACTCATAAGGTAGACATGCTGTCTGTCGAGGACGCTGCGAAAGGCCTTGATGTCGGGCTCGGAGGTGGAGCAGACGACGACTAAGATCTTGTTTACGCCCCCCGCGAGGGTACGCTTCTCGAGATGTTCCAGCAAGGTGAGGACGAACACGGTGAGTAGCGTTAGGATAATGGCGGGCAGGAACATGCCTGCTCCAACCGCAAGCCCAATGACCGCTACGACCCACACACCCGCAGCCGTAGTCAGCCCATGCACACTGCCCTTACCTTGGATGATGGCGCCTGCACCGAGGAAGCCAATACCGGTGAGCACCTGTGCCGCGATACGTCCCGGATCTCCATTGAGGAAGTTCGGGTAAGTCTGCGGGATCCAAATGGAGACGAGCATGGACATCGTCGATCCGAGGCAGATCAGCGTGAAGGTGCGCAGTCCAGCTTCGCGACGGCGTGCTTGGCGCTCAGCACCGATGATGGCTCCCAGGAGGAAGCTCACGAGCAGGCGAACGATCGCTGTACCTACATCGATCGTGCTACTATCAATCAAGCGAGTCAATTCGTTCATGGGGTACGGTCTTCAGGGAGATGGAGGATGACGTAGAGGTAATAAGAGATGCCGGCCTCCTTATGGTTGCCAGGCACCACTTGAAAGTCTACTTGCCCGCCGCTGGCTTGGTGACGTTCGGCATAGGAGCGTGCGTTGTTGAGGTAGACGGTGCGGTCGGTTGCACCGTGGAGCATAACAAAGGCGCAGCGGTTGCGCCAAGGTGTTAAGCTGTTTTCGCGCAGGATGGCATCGACGGGCGCGGATACATCTGCATCACCGCGGATAAAGGCCTCGGTGAAGAGGTCGGAGGCACGGGAGGGCAATCCGTCGGCATAGGATTCGTTCGAGCCATCGAATCGGCTGGACAGTTGTGCCGCGTAGGGCATTCTCAGGAGGCGATTAATCTCGATCGTGGGGTATCCGTTGCGCCGGTAACCATTGATTGCAAGTGGGAGGAGGTAAGGCGTCGGGAGATAGTCGGCTGTCTTCGCTTCGTCCGCGATCTGCTTTAGGTCGCAGGGCGTTCCGCCCACCCATAGTCGGTCGACTGTCAGATCATTTATGGCCGAGGCATTAGTCTCCAGCTCACGCGCAGTCTGAGTCGCTACGTAAGCACCCAGTGAGTAGCCCGTAATCGTCAATTCGCGCTTCCGTCCGTAGTGCATAGCTTGCAGTACCCGTTGCGACGCGCGGATAAAATCCGTTGTGGCGCGCACCATGGGTCGTTGCTCCACATAGGGATTGGCGCATCGTCCGAAGGAGTCGCCAAAGCCGGGATAGTCCGGCATGAGGACCACGTACCCACGCGACGCCTGTAGCATGCCGAAAAGCACATACGCCTCGAGTCGTGCGGGTACATAGTCTATCATTTGCAGCGTTGGTGTTTGTCGATTGAGGACGTAGGTGTAAGGTAACGCCAATAATTGGCTGTGTATCCGTGCCGAATCGACGGTCGGCGGTAGGAATAGCACGCCAGACAGAGGGATCCGCGCACTGCTGTCACCAGACAGGGCAGACAGGTACGTCACTTTCACAGCCCGCACCTGCACCTTGCCCGGATAACGCGGCGTGGTGCCGACGACACTGAAGTGAGATAGCCCAAGTCCGCGCTCGATCTCGCGAAGGTCGTCATGCGTGAACTCCCTCAACACGGTCCACTCCGGAGTTGGTTCCGGTTCAACAGGACGCGGCTTCGGCTCATCGGCCCCTTCGCAAGACGTGATGAGATATAAGAAGAGGAACGGAAGCGCCTTCCACAGCCTCCCATTCCAGCCTCCCATTCGCATACGCTTTATCCTCATTCGCTTATTGTCCACCTCTTTCATGTGGCTCAACTATCCTAAATACGTCCTAACTGCTACTTATAGACCACTTTCGACATGATCGGATAGGCCAGTTTGGAGTAAATTACTTCCTGCGGACAGTAAAGTGTTTCCAACGTAGGCATGGGCGCTGACTCCAGAAACTTCAGCTTCAAGTTCTTTAGCACGTCCACCACGGTCAGTCGGTTGCCCATGCAACGTAGGCGCTTCAGCGCGGCATTACGCGATACATCCAACTGAGTCAGTCGGTTGTTCGCGCAGTTCAGCGATACCAATTCTGTATTGATGGCCACGTCCAGATCATCCAGCAGGTTACCATTACAAGCCAGGTTAGCCAATGCGCGGTTCTTGGACACATCCACCTTGCTCAAGGCGTTCATACCGCAGTCCAACGTTCCCAACTTCGCATTACGTGAGACATCGATCGCTGTTAATTGGTTTCCGCTGCAATCTAAATAGTTGAGCCCCTCGAGGTGCGACACGGTGAGTAACTTCAACTTGTTTTTACTGCAATTCAATGTATCCAGCTTCCGGTTATTTGCGATATTAAGCTCCGCAAGATGATTGTCACCACACTTGAGTGCCTCCAGTGCGGGATTTTTGGTTACGTCCAGCCGAATCAAGCGAATGCTGTTATATCCGAGCGTTCGGAGAGCAGGGTTTCGACTTACATCGAGCGTGATCAGATTGTTCTCAGAACATTCCAGTGAGACCAACTGTGGGTTCGCCTTCACGTTCAGGCGATGCAGCTTATTCCGTGCGCAGTCCAGCGTTCGTAGCGCTGGAAAATAACTCATATCTAAGGTCATGATTCGATTGTCATGACATCTCAACTCCTCCAATGAGGTGAAATATTCGAGGCCCTCCATCGAAGACAGATTCATGCCGGAGCAATCCATCGACTTTACCGCGCGGGCCTCTGCACCAGATATTTCTCCATTTCCATCCGTGTCGAATGATTGAACCAAAAACGCCTTGAAAGCCGCATCGGGAACGGATATAATCCCATTGTATGAACGTATAGAGGCGCGTCGGTTCTCTTCGGCCACACGTTTGGCTTCTTCGGCTTTCCGCGCTTCCTCACGACGATACTCTTCATCAAAAAAGATCTCTCGCGCCGTACGGGGCTGCTCTGCCGACTGCGTTTTCTCCTCCTTCTTTTTCGGTGTGGAAGTCGAGGTAGAAACACTCGGAGCTGCTTGTGCAATAGCGGGTACAGTCTTTACATCCACATCAGCTACCTCCTGCTTCGACGGTATGTCCAACAGCTCAACCTCCGCTGCTGCCGTCTCTCGATTCACGCGATACGTAGTTACTGAAGCAGTCTGATAGCTGAGCGTTTGATAGGGATTGTCCTTAATCAGCCGTACCTCCGTAAGCGAGGGCATGGCATTGCAGTAAAGCTGTTTCAGTTCCGGATTATGCGTGACGTCTAACTCTGCCAGTCGGTTGATGCTACATTCTAACTCCTTCAGTGCAGCATTCTGCGATACATCGAGGCGCGTCAATCGGTTGTTGCCACAGTCTAAATCGGTGAGTGCCGTGTTACGTGACACATCGAGCGAATCCAGTCGATTATGGCCACAATAGAGTTGGCGCAACGCCCCATTTTGTGACACGTTGAGTGAAGTCAGCCGGTTGTCGTTGCAATACAGTTGCTCCAATCCCACGGCCGGACCGGCGTCAAGCGATGCCAATTGATTCTCTGCACAATTCAACCAACGGAGCGAAGAGCAATCCTTCAGGTCCAGAGCTTCCAACCGGTTCATGCTGCAATTCATCAATGCCAGTGACGGGCATTCCGCCGTTTGCAGGCTCGTCAAACTGTTATTGTCGCAGAGTAATTCCTCAAGCTCCCGACGTCCACTGACGTTCAAGGTGCTGAGTTTGTTGTTTCGGCAATGTAGCTCTCGCAGTGATGCGTTGTGCGATACGTCCAGCCGCTCTAAGCTATTATTATCACAGCGAAGCACCTTCAGCGAAGGATTCTGACTGACATCAATTTGTGTCAGCGCTCCGCGTTCAAAATGGTTGGCATAAGAACAATCCAGCTCCTCAAGCGCCGTAAACGCCTCAATTCCATCTAATGAATGTAAGGGGCGATCCGTGCATTCGATCTTACGAACAGCTTGTGCCTCGGCACTCGAGATCTCACCGTTGCCATCTGCATCAAACGACTCTACTAAGTATGCCTTAAAATCTGCATCCGGGATGACAACCGTCTGCGCACTCGCATAAAACAGCGATGACGCAGCGAACAAAACAATGATATTCTTCTTCATGTACAATATAAATAGCGTGATATGAACTAAGAGCTAAAATCGACAAGCGAAAAACAAA
>CALHPT010000190.1 GCA_938036405.1 uncultured Tannerella sp. | reverse complement strand
TGCCCTCACACCGGATAGTCTATCTCAATGTACCACACTATCGCGAGGTACCCGCGCCGCTCAACTTGCGCGGCGGAAAGACCAAGACGCAGACCGTCTTCGTGGCTCCGGGCAGCACGAGCGATGCACCCGTAGAGCTGCGTGTAAAGGCACCGGCATTTCTGAAGATCACAGACATGAAGCTGTCTAAGCAGGCGGACGGTTCCGTTCCTGTCGCCACGACGCTTATCCCGGGGGGCAACAATCAAGAGCGCGGCCTCATCGTCAGCGGCTGGGGCAACATTGGCGAAGCCTACCTCCACGTCACGTATGAGGCGGCTACCTGCGGCACACCGACCAACACCACGGGTAAGATCCACTATTGGGCCAACCACAACTTTACGGGCGGCACGATGGCCTTCGTCTCGCAAGTCTTTCAAGACGCCACGCACCTCTGCGCCGTAAACGGCATCTTGCTCGACACCTTCCACCTCGTCCGCACTACCGTAGGCCGTAAGGACTCAAACAACAACGGTGTGCCTGACGATGCCTCTACCCCCGCGCTGGCCAGCGAGATCCGCAATGACGTCTATATCGAGGGCGACCAAGGCCATTTCTATTGGAAGGGCATCGTGCAGAACCCGGGCGGGTTCGGCGTTGTCGACATGCCGATCGAGCTGGCCGAAGGGATGACGTTCGACTACATCCTCCAAATGCAGGCCACGGGCAGAGGCAAAGTGAACGGCACGGTCGGAGGTACGGTGACGTTTACCAAACAGACGAGCCGCAAGGGGCTTGTACGCTACCAACCGGCCGCGGCGCTGGCCGCCGGACAGGTGGTAGAGGTAGAAGCGCCCTTCACCATCCCCAACGGACGGGCTGCAAACAAATCCGTGGGTGTGGAGACAGAGATGTTCGTCCGCAATACCCCGACGAGCACACGCGTGGGCGAAGACAAAGCGTCCGCTTCGATGGGTACCTACGCGATCGATCCGCTGAACTGGTGGTATCACGACGGGCGCAACCACACCTTCACGGACAACTCGGAGGTGAACTTCACGGGCAGCCCCCACCTCGGCTACACCGACATCTTCCACAACGGTTCCTTCCCTCCGCCGTACTTCTCTAAGGAGGCGCGCGTGGTGCGCTACTTGGATACGCTCGAGTTCGAGTTGCCGCAGGGCTACCGACTCATTCCGAACATTGAAGTCATGCGCGACGGCACCGCGCCCCGCGTCACTGTCACGCCCGACGCCTCGTCCACCAAGACACGCCGCCGCTATGCTGTGGCTGCTGCCGCTTACGACTTCAACTTCCACGATGGATCGGGCGGATCGCAACCGGCGGGCGGCAAGTGGGCCGCTCCGGACGACCGCTGGCGAATCCTTGCCTACGGTAAGATCCAGGCCTACCCCTCTGCCCGGCGTGGGCCGAGCATCATGAAGCGTACGTCAGTCTGGCGCAATCCCGTGACCAACGCCGTGGAGCGCAACACCCTTAACATCACCTTCACCTATTCCGGCCCCGGCAATACGCTCAAGGTCAATCCGGGGACGGTGACCGCACGCGGACCGGAAATGGCCACCCCCACGCTGCAAGTCGTTAACCAGTCGTCGACGGCCATCCCCAACCTCTGGTTCTATTTCGATGGACCCATCAAGGACGTGAAGCTGAAGGAAGGCGGAACGACCTACATCGGCGAGGGCGTAGACAACCGCTGGGTGAAGGTCAATCCTTCAATCACCAGTTCGCCGGCCTATCAAATGCTCTACACCTACGCCTTCGATAGCACCCGAACGGACTGCTCGAAGAAGGACACTGTGCGCGTCTACACCGGCTTCGGCGTGAACGCCAACTGGCCCAACACCGCCCTGCCGCTCGATGTGGACAGCGCCAACTTCTCCGCCCTCGACTCCTTCTATATCACCTTCGACAACACGGCCCACATCCTGGGTAGCATCACAGCCAAGAAGGACACCTTCCCCGCCGTTGATCAGCACGCACACCCGGGGCGCGACTCCAGCTACGTCGTCTACGCCACCTTCGAGGCCAGCTCGACCAAAGGCGCCGTGAAGAATCCGGAGATGGACTTCACCGTGCCTCCCCATCAGCGCTACCTGCCGGGATCGGCCAAGCTGAGACACTCCGGCCGCGTGATCCCCATCCCGGCCAGCTCCCCACTCGAGGCGAAGTTGATTGCCGAGTTTGGCAGCACGTCCAACGCCACGCGATCGGCCCGCCTGAAGTTGAAAGAAGCGTACGGCGCCGACATCATCATCCCTGGCGGCAACGAGACACCGGACAGCCACCGCAAAGACAGTCTGGAGATGGTCTTCATGGCCGACTGCGAAACGGATTTCACCGGCATACACTACGCCGGAAAGGTCTACGGATCGACCGCCTGCGGCGCCACGGCCGACGGCAACGGTGCCTCGTTTACCAAACGCCTCATCCCGGACGTGACCTATAACTATCGCTTCGGCAAGGTGGACATCGCCATGAAGGGCATGCCCGCCTTCAACGAGTTCCGCACACGCGACACACTCGTGCTGACCTTCGAGAAGATCGTCGGCACGGTGGAAGCCATGTCACCTCTGGATCACCTGCTGCTGCGTGTGCCCAAGCAAATCGACGTGGACGGCGACTCGATCCACTACCTGGGTCTCACCGCGCCGATGGCCTCGCTGGACCTGCGCGACAGCATCCTCTCGCGCGACAGCATCGGCCCTGACGGCGAGCGCTACATCAAAATCCCGCTGCCTAAAGCAGCTTACGACGGAGCCACAGACAAGGGTGTACATGGCCGCATCACCTGCCATGTGCCCGTGATCTACAACCGGCCCACGGGCGCCGACTCCATCTATCGCGTCAACCACCCGGTGGATTCCATCTTCGCCTCCGTCACCATCCAAGGCCTCTTCGGCGACTGTCCGCCGCGCAAGGTGCACGACGGGTTGAACAAAGACAGCCTGGTCATGATCACCGCCCGCGGCCCCTTCCCGCCGCGTCTCTATGTGGGCGAGGTGGACACGCTGACGATCCTCAGCCGCGACTTCCACGGCACCTGGTACACCGACAGCACCACCGCCCATGCCGAGTTCACCGGCCCCAGATGGCCGCAGTCGCCACGCGACACCACCCGACTGGGCGAAGAGAAGTACTACTTCACGCCCATCGTCAACGGCCACTATTACGGATCGCCCGCCGGTCGCCTGCCCTTCCCCGTGAAGATCTGGATCCACCCGTGGTTCATCCGTAACCTGCCGCGCTTCCAATACATCTGCGAAGAGCAAGACACACTCCGCGTCAAGGGTGGCGGCATGGACATTCGCTATCAGTGGTTCCAAGACGAGAGCCCCATCGCCGGCGCTACGGACACCTTCCTCGTCGTGCGTGAAGAGGGGCGTTACTACGTAGAGATCACCGACACGGTGCCCGAGACCATCTCTTCGGACACGTGCGCCGTCGTCTTCCGCCAGATCCCCGTCATCACCAAAGACCTGGAGGACATCGTCGACTGCGATAACATCTACCGTCCGCTGGCCGTCCGCCACACCGGTCGTTACATGCTCTATCAGTGGTATCGCAACGGCCTGCCCATCCCCAACGCCACGGACTCCGTCTATCGCGCCTCGGCCTACGATTCGTCCAGCTTCTATCGCGTCAAGGTCATGAACCCCTGTGGCGACAGCGTGATGAGCCGTCGCTGCTTCGTAGACTTCTGCGACGCGAAATGGGAAGGCCTCGTGCGGACCGTCGAGCTATTCGCGCCGGCCACCGTGGAGACGCTGCCGGGCACAGGCTTGAACCGCATCGCCAGCCGCCGCGACTTCCACTTCACCGTGCGCGCCCTCCGCGGACAGTCGCTCCGCTACGTCACCATCACGGCCGACCATCCGGCATGGACGGAGCATGGCGGAGGCATCGAACGCACAATGATCTCGGACAGCCTCATGACGGTGCGTGTGCGGCAGGTGACGCACAACCTCCAGATTCGCATCGGCGGCGTCAGCCCGACCGCCAACGTGGTGGTGGACGACGCCACACGTCGCGCCTGGACGCATAAGGGGCAGCTGTACCTCCGCGTCGATCGCCCGCAGTCGGTGCGACTTTTCACCGTTGCCGGTGCACTCTATCGCGAGCAGTCGCTGCCCGTCGGCCTGACCGTCACGGACCGTCTGCCCGCGGGCTTCTACCTCGTTCGCTTCTCCGACGGCCACGTCGAGAAGGTGCAGGTCGAGTAGCCCCCTATATATAAATGTGCAAGGCCGCCGGACGCGAGGAGTCATCCCCGCCTTCGGCGGCCTTTTGCTATGCTATGGTCCGGACGGCAGTCATTCCCGTTTTTCTCCTCCCGTCGCGGTCGCTCAACCAGTCGCAAGGCTAAAAACAGCCTTTTTATTCACCCGCAACCTTGATAGTGAATAATTAGCGTGCAAATCATAAGTAGCAAGCTTCGCATTGAACAATTAGTAGACTAATCGTAAGCAGCGACTTTGCGCCTTAATAATTTGTACACCAATCGTAAGCAGCGACTGTGCGCCTTAATAATTTGTACGCAAATCATAAGCAGCAACTGTGCGCCTTAATAATTTGTACGCAAATCGTAAGCAGCAAGCTTGATAGTGAATAAAAAGTAGACTATTCGTAAGCCGCAGGGTGATTTTCTTTGGATAAGCGTAGAAATTGAAGGGGAAAGAGGGATCGCAGAAAAATCGGGCCACATGCTTTCATATCTCATCCCGAATCCTACATTTGCGCGTAGTTATTTTCCAAACATTAATACAACACATCAAAAACGAGACACAACCATGAAAGAAATGAATTGGTCAGAGCTTCCGTTCGGTTACATGAAAACCGACTACAATGTGAGATGCTATTATCGCAATGGCGAATGGGGCGAACTTGAAGTTTCGTCGTCCGAGAGCGTGGACATTCACATGGCTGCCACCTGTCTGCACTACGGGCAGGAAGCCTTCGAGGGTCTGAAGGCCTTCATGGGCAAGGACGGCCGCATCCGTGTCTTCCGCATGGACGAGAACGCCAAACGCCTGCAATCCTCCAGCCGTGCCATTATGATGGCCGAGCTGCCGGTAGAGAAGTTTGAAGAGGCAGTGCGCCGCGTGGTGCAGCTGAACCGTCGCTTCGTCCCTCCCTACGGCAGTGGCTCGTCGCTTTACATCCGTCCTCTGCTTATCGGTACGGGGGCGCAGGTGGGCGTTAAGCCGGCTTCGGAGTACCTCTTCATTGTCTTCGTCACGCCCGTAGGGCCGTATTTCAAGGAGGGCTTCCGCCTCTCGAAAGTGTGCGTCATGCGCGACTACGACCGCGCCGCACCCCACGGCACGGGTATGGTCAAGGTGGGTGGTAACTACGCCGCCAGCCTCGCAGCCGGCACCAAAGCCCGCGATGGAGGCTACGCAGCCGTGCTTTACCTCGACCCGAAGGAAAAGAAGTACATCGACGAGTGTGGCCCGGCTAACTTCTTCGGTGTGCGCGGCAACTCGTACATCACGCCGGCCTCGAACTCCATCCTGCCCTCGATCACCAACAAGAGCCTCATGCATCTGGCTGAGCACATGGGCATGACCGTGGAGCGTCGGCCAGTCCCCTTCGAGGAGGTCGCCACTTTCGACGAAGCAGCTGAGTGCGGCACGGCGGCAGTCATCGCCCCCATCTCCGCGATCGACGATTTGGACGAAAACAAATCGTACGTCATCGCCAAGGATGGCAAGGTGGGACCCGTCTGCGAGAAGCTGTATCACAAGCTGCGCGCCATCCAGTATGGCGACGAGCCGGATGAATTCGGCTGGGTTTCTTTTATCGATTAGGAAAACATAACGTGCAGAGGCAGCGTCTGCCCGCCATGTGACGTCCATAAGGCCAGAAACATTTAATCCGAAATACAAGATGAAAGCAAAAACGTTTTTGGTTCATGGCATGGCGCTGGCAACGCTGACACTGCTGATCGGCCTGGGCAGCTGCAGCAGCGAGAGTGAAGCAGGGAGTGAAAGACCTTCGGCCACTTTGAAGGTCTATCACTTCACCAACTCGGGCTGCCTCTCCAACCTTCGGTCGGACGCTACGGACGACGCTACGACCACCGTCGAGCGGCACGAAGTGCTCCACCTCAAGGCGCTTGGAAACGGCCGGCTACAGATTCGCCACGACAGTGTGGTCTACCAGTGCGGCGCGCGCATCGAAATGCACGTCACCCGCAACGGTCAACTGATCCAGATCGAAGAGCGCGACGTAGCCAAGGCACAAGCCGATTGCATCTGCCCCTACAACCTGAAGTATGAGTTCCCGCTGGAATACGGCGACTACCGGATCCGAATCAACGATGGAAAGACATTCCCCCTGACCTACACTGCAGGCTTGGATATGACCATCGTCCTTGGGGAATACAAAGGGTTGTACTGAGAAATGAGTTTTTTCTCTCCTTTTATTGAATGGAAAAGGAGACCGTCGGAATCGCTTCCGGTGGTCTCCTTTCTTTATCTATACGGTGCACCTCTATTTGCACTTTACGACGCCTACAGGCGGTTGATCTCGCCCGTACCAGCCCCCGTGCCCTTGTATTTGCTCTTGGCGGCGTTGAAGCGGTAGCGCAGCGTGAACTCGAACTCGCGCGTGTCGTATCGATTGGCTTGATAAAGCTCCATCCGTGGGGAGCGCAGCAGGTTGCCGTCCTTCCGTCCGCGGAAGATGTCCCAGCCCTTCAGCTCCACGCGCAGCCGATCGTGGAAGAAGGATCGCGAGAGTCCCGTATTGACGGAGAATACTTTTTCGGTCATGTGCGCATTCTCATAATCACCCGTGCCCTGATAACGCAGATCGAGCGTGAAGAGCAGTCCAGCCGGCAGCCGGAGCGAGTTATTGAGCGAGGCTTGGATCACCGGCTCGTCGTATCGGATCGTTTCGTTGCCCAGGTCTACCTCGGCCCACTGCTTGACGATTCCCGCACTCAGCTGCGGTGTCCACGGCCCGAACGTCGGCGTAACGGTGGCATAGACCGTGAGCGCAGGCAGGCGGTCGAGGTTGCGGTAGGTGATGAGGGACACCTTCGGGTCATTCTTGCTGCGCTCCGTCCAGTAGATCACCGCGTCACGATTCATCTTATAGCTCGCCATCAGTTGCACCATTCGCCACGCGGCCGTGAGGCTTATGTCGTGCGTCACGGTGGGCTTCAGCAGCGGGTTGCCCGTCTGGAGCGAAAGGCGGTTGGCGTAATACACGTTGCTGCTCAGCTGGCGGTAAGTTGGACGCTGCGTCTTGGCCGTGTAAGCCAGTTGCAGGTTGATACCCTTCACCTGCGTGCCGAACGAGATGTTGGGGAACCATTGGTCATAGGTACGGTTCTGCCCTGCGAGTGGTTGGCCATCGCTGAATCGGAGCGGACATGCTCGTAACGCACCCCTGCGCCAAACTGTCCGATGGGCGTCATCCGTGTATACTCCGTAAAAACGCTGCTGTTGCACTCGTCCACAGTCATGTCAGATGATGGAACGATACGCTCGGGGTTGCTGTACGCATCCGTGCGATGCGTGCGGATATACTCACCGCCGACGGACAGTTCACCTCCCAACACAGGGTACGATAAGATCAGTTTTGACGCCATGAGCCGGTTACGGACACGATTCTCCGAGTTCACGACGCGGTCTTCTTGCATTCGGCTCATCTCCTCGGTGTGCGAGCGCGACGTGTTGCCGCTCGTGTAGAAGTCAGCATTGAAATCGATCCCCAAGCGGCCCACCGTACCATTATAATAGGCGTTGAGGCGGTGCGTCGGATCAGATGTTTCGCGTCGCTCCCCGCGGTTCTTCCATTCGTCGTAAAAAGCCCCGTTGGCGTGGACGATACTGTTGAACGTCGGATGCCCCGTCCCTGAAAGCATGCCCGGCGAAAGCGTGTAGCGAAAGCCAACGTAATGCTTGGGCGAGATCTCCCAATTGGTACCGGCCGTGATGCGCACCCACTGATCTACGCCCGTACCGTAAAGATGATTCTCCTGCTGCCAAAGCGTATCAAGGCGTGTCACCTGCGTGATGCGGCTGTCTTGTATGTATTCGCCGCGGCCGTAAAGGACAGTACCAAAAACATCCCAGCCACTCTTGCGCCAGTTCACATTCACCTGTTCGCGGAGGTCGGTCGTTTCGCCCTGATACCAGCTCGATCGGGCGTCGAACCCGAACCCATCGCCTGCGCGCCGCACCGTGTTGATGCGGATCACAGCCTTCACCGAAGCGTCATAACGTGCACCGGGATTACGGACGATCTCCACGTCGCGGATGTCGGCCGAGTTGAGCTGATCCAACTCCGAGAGGTCACGCACCTCGCGTCGGTTGATGTAGATCTTAGCCTCACCCTTGCCAAAGACAGAGAAGGCGCCCTTGTTATCAGCCGTCAGTGAGGGCAAACGGCGCAGGACATCATTCGCCGTGCCTGCCTGACTCAGTACGGAGCCTTGCACCGACGCCACAAGTGCATCGTTTTTCAGTCGGATAGCCGGCCGATTCGCCCGCACCGTCACCTCATTCAGCTGCGTGGATTCAGGGTTAAGCGTGACCGTCACGCCCGACCGTGGCGCCTCGACCGTCTGCGTCTCGTATCCCACGAAAGAGACCTTCAAGAAGGTCTGCTTCGCCGTGCCACCCTCTAACGCAAACGCCCCATGCGCGTCGGTAATCGTACCCGTTACAAGCGACGAGTCGGGCAACGCATACAATGCCACGTTGGCAAACTCGATGGGTTGGTTTTGCGCGTCTACCACGCGCCCGGTTAATGTTTGTTGTGCATAAGTGGCACATGCTGCAGCCAATGTGCCGATCAATAGGAGATAAAATCGTCTCATGTCCATGTCTATTTATGTTTTCTACGGACATGACGCATGGATGAGCGGTGCGTTACACTTTTCCCAGAGCAAACAGCCCGCTGCATGCTTGCCTACGAAAGCTCAGAGCAAGTCAAGGTGCATAAAAAAGAGAGGCGACTCGTTGACAAGTCACCTCTCTCGTATGAAAGCCGCACTGTGGAATTGAACAAACTCCGAATGACAAGATTTGAGTGCCATTGACATCGTTGTAATCTGCTGTGCCCAAAGGGACAACCCGAAGGTTGCAGCCCGCCATTGGTGCCAAGAGCGTGTCCCGGAATTTTGATATTTATGATGAGTTTCCCAATCGAACAAGTGCGGCTTAACTCTGATGTGATCGCTCTCTCGCGTTATCGTGTCGCAAATGTAAAACGAGAATGAAGACCAGCAAGTATCTGTGAAGAAAAAACTCACCATGTTGTTTGTCACCCGTCACCGCATACCCTTTTACAAGCTGAAAAAATAGAGCCGGTGCTTTTGTATGTCAAACCTACGTCTATCTTTGCGGCGTCTTTTTGAAAAGAGAGGCGAGATAGCTCAGCTGGTTAGAGCGCATGATTCATAATCATGAGGTCCCCGGTTCAATCCCGGGTCTCGCTACCGAACAAAAAGCATGCCGAGACCAAGTGTTTCGGCATGCTTTTTATGTTATATACCTAACATTGGGGACAATAGAAACTGCATCTGACTCCAACGGGTAAGAAAACAGGTGCATCGTCCCAAACTGAAATGCAGCAGATTAT
>CALHPT010000189.1 GCA_938036405.1 uncultured Tannerella sp. | reverse complement strand
AACCGCGAACGGTAAGATGGTTCGTAGGTGTACGGAGATCACAACCGCGAACGGTAAGATGGTTCGTAGGTGTACGGAGATCACAACCGCGAACGGTAAGATGGTTCGTAGGTGTACGGAGATCACAACCGCGAACGGTTGGGCTTACCATCAGGCGTCGGCTACCCCTCGAGGTGCAAAAAAGAAGGAAGGTCGTCGCTTTATGGTTATAAGACAATAACATATAATACATCTGAAGCCGTGGGCGTTCCCTCCCGCAGCGCTTTTCGGAATGGAATTAAACCATACTTTTGTGCGACTTTTTCCAGAAATAGAAAGTGGACAATGAATTCAAACGCAAGATGACGGATGAAAAGAAGCGCATAAACCGAGCCCTAATCTCGGTTTATCACAAAGACGGATTATTACAAGACATCATAAAGACGCTCCACAACGAAGGCGTACAGCTGGTCTCAACAGGAGGCACGCAGACCTTCATCGAATCGTTAGGCATACCGTGCGAAACGGCCGAGAGCCTAACCGGTTATCCCTCCATCTTGGGAGGGCGAGTGAAAACTTTACATCCCAAAATATTTGGCGGTATCCTTGCCCGCCGCAGTCACGATGCAGACCTCCGACAACTGTCGGAATATGACATACCGGCGATCGATCTGGTGATCGTCGACCTCTATCCTTTTGAAGAAACCGTAGCCTCCGGAGCAGGCGAAGCCGATGTGATCGAAAAGATCGACATCGGCGGTATCTCCCTCATCCGCGCCGCCGCAAAGAACTATCGCGACGTCACAATCGTCGCTTCCAAAGCGCAATACGAGCCCCTGCTGGAGGTGCTCAAGCGCGACGGCGCACAGACCACCCTCGACGAGCGACGCCGATTTGCACGCGCCGCCTTCGCCGTCTCGTCCGGCTACGATGCGGCCATCTTTCGCTATTTCGATGCCGACGACCAGACCGCTTTTCGCGCCGCATTCGACGACGCCATGCCCATGCGCTACGGCGAAAATCCCCATCAGCGCGGCATCTTTTTTGGCTCATTCGATGCACTCTTTGATCGTCTGCACGGCAAACAAATATCCTACAACAACCTGCTGGATATTGACGCCGCTGTCGCACTCATCGACGAGTTCGACGAGCCCACCTTCGCCATCCTCAAGCACAACAACGCTTGCGGCGTAGCTTCCCGCCCCACAATGCTCGAGGCTTGGAAAGATGCCTTGGCCGGCGACCCCGTCTCAGCCTTCGGAGGCGTTTTAATCGGCAACCGAACGATCGATGCCGATACCGCCAGCGAGATCGATCACATCTTTTTTGAGGTCATCATTGCGCCGGATTACACCGAGGAGGCGATCAGCATTTTGAGTAAAAAGAAAAACCGCATCATCCTGCGTCGCAAGCCCAACCAGACGTCGCAAGGCCTCGCCTTCCGCTCCTTGTTGAATGGCGTGCTTGTGCAGGATCGCGACATAAGCACACAAACTGCTGGCGATCTCGAGCCGATGACGGCAACCCTCCCCACCGAGAGCGAAACCGCCGACTTGCTGTTTGCCAACAAGATTGTGAAGCACAGCAAATCCAATGCAATCACACTGGCGAAAAACAAGCAGCTCTGTGCCAACGGCGTGGGGCAGACATCGCGTGTGGATGCGCTGAAACAAGCCATCGAAAAGGCACACACGTTCGGCTTCGACCTGAGCGGCGCCGTGATGGCTTCAGATGCGTTCTTCCCCTTCCCCGACTGTGTCGAAGCGGCCGGTCAGGCGGGAATCACCGCCGTAATCCAACCCGGAGGCTCCGTCAACGACGGACTCTCGGTGGAGTACTGCAACGCGCATCAAATAAGTATGGTAAAGACGGGCACCCGTCACTTTAAACATTAAACAGAACTAAAGACGTAACGAATAATATGGGATTATTCTCCTTCACACAAGAATTAGCTATCGATCTGGGAACGGCTAACACGATCATCGTCAGTGATGGAAAAATCGTTGTCGACGCGCCGTCCGTGATCGCATTAGATAAACGCACCGACAAAGTGCTGGCCGTCGGCGAAACGGCACGCCAGATGCACGGCAAAACGCACGAAAACATACGTACCGTCCGTCCCTTGCAGGATGGCGTCATCGCCGACTTTTACGCCGCTGAACAGATGATTCGCGGCCTGATCAAAATGATCCACTTCAGACACCGCTGGTTCTCGCCCCCCTTGCGCGTCGTGACGTGCATTCCCTCGGGCAGCACCGAGGTAGAGATACGTGCCGTGCGCGACTCTGTGGAGCATGCTGGCGCACGAGATGCTTATATGATCTATGAACCGATGGCAGCCGCTATCGGTATTGGTATCGATGTGGAAGCGCCCGAAGGAAACATGATCGTAGATATAGGCGGAGGTACGACGGAGATCGCCGTGATCTCGCTCGGAGGTATTGTCTCCAACAAGTCCATCCGTATCGCTGGCGACGACTTGACGGCCGACATCATGGAGTACATGCGTCGCCAGCACAATATGAAGGTGGGCGAAAGCACGGCCGAGAGAATCAAGATCAACGTTGGCGCCGTATTAACCTCGCTGGACAATCCGCCTGAGGATTACGTGGTGCACGGCCCGAACCAGATGACGGCCCTGCCGATGGAAGTGCCCATCTCTTATCAGGAGATTGCACACTGTCTCGACAAGTCCATCTCCAAAATGGAGGCAGCTATCTTGAGCGCACTCGAACAGACTCCGCCAGAGCTTTATGCCGACATTGTTCGCAATGGCATCTACCTGGCTGGCGGTGGCGCGATGATCCGCGGATTGGAAAAACGACTAACGGACAAGATCAACATCCCGTTCCGTGTGGCCGACGATCCGTTGCACGCCGTAGCTAAGGGCACCGGTATTGCGCTGAAGAACATTGACAAATTCAAATTCTTGATTAAGTAAGTACCGGGGCCGCACCGTGTGCGGCGTGTGCAGCCTTCGGTAAGAAAGAGGCTTCGTAGCGCGCGCCCACAGCTCTTCCACTATCTATGCGGAAACTGCTTGACTTCCTTATAGGGAAAAGGCATTGGTTCTTATTCTGTCTCCTTGAGATCGTTTCGTGCGTACTCCTGTATTACAATCAGGCTTACCACCGAAACCTGATTTTCGGTTCATCCAACACAGTGGTTGCTCAGATCTCCTCCATCTCCGGCAGGGTGAGGGCATATCTTGGACTTCGAGAGGAGAACAATGCCTTGTTTGAACAGAACGGGAAGCTGCAACTCCAGGTCCTCAAACTGGA
>CALHPT010000188.1 GCA_938036405.1 uncultured Tannerella sp. | reverse complement strand
AGCGGCCAAAGCACCGAGCAGTCCATCTCGAACTGGTCGTTCATTTTCGAGTTCGTCCTTAACCAGCTCGGGCTGTAAATGAATCGATTCCCACCCCCTATGGGGAGCTAATTTTCCACTCTATCCTTTTCTGCCCTTCACGGGCGAAAAGGAGATGAGTGGCCAAGGAGCGCCCACCGCTCCAAACACGAAGGCCGCCGAACGGTGAGGATTCATTCCTCAATCCGTCCGGCGGCCTTTCTACATCTTGGTCCAACTATCATCCGGATTCCCAGAGATAACCGACCGCTAACAACGAATCTTTAGCCCTTTCGGAGTTCCTCCAGCTCGTCAGCGTGACGCAGGATCTTCTTGCCCAGCAGACGAGCGCCGTCAGCCGTGATCAAGTAATCCTCCTCGTTTCGGATACCGCCGAAGTCTTTATACGTTACGACCTTGTCGTAGTTGATAAAGTCAGCGAATCGCTTCTCTGCGTGCCACGTATCAATCAGTTGCGGGATGAAGTAGATGCCCGGCTCGATGGTCAGCACATAGCCCGGCTCTAGCTCACGTGCCAAGCGGAGCGACTTCCGTCCGAACTGCTTGCTCTTCGGTTGATCGCCGTAGCCCACATACGCCTCGCCGAGGTTCTCCATGTCGTGCACATCGAGACCCATCATGTGTCCCAGTCCGTGCGGGAAGAAGAGCGCATGCGCACCAGCCTTAACGGCCTCCTTCGCGTCGCCCTTCATCAGCCCAACGCTCTTCATGCCCTCCACAATCACCTCAGCAGACAGGTCATAAACTTCCTCGAAGCGAATGCCCGGACGAAGCGCCTTAACTGCCGCTTCATGGCTGGCCAACTGGATCTCAAACATCTCCTTCTGGCGCGTGGTGAACTTCGGATCGGCCGGCACCGTGCTCGACATATCGCCCGCGTAGCCCATCTCCGTCTCCGCACCCGCATCAAGCAGGAAGAGCTGACCGCTCTGAATCACATTGCTGTGATCATGATTGTGGAGCGTCTCACCGTGCACCGTGGCGATCGTCGGGAACGACAGCATGTAGTTGTGCGACGCTGCCACTTCCTGTACAGCCGCAGCCACCTCGCACTCGCGCATTCCCGGACGTACCATCTGCAGCGACTTGAGGTGCATGTCGGCCGTCACGTTGCAAGCCTTCTCGATCTCCACGATCTCCTCGTCCGACTTGTAATTACGCATGTTCACCACCGCCTTGATAAACTCCACCGACGGCTGCTCTGCGCCCGGCATGATGCCCAGCAGTGAGAGCAGTTTGATACGGTGTTCGGGGCGATAGGTCGGCAAGTAGCGCAGCGGCTGACCCTTGCGGGCGGCAGCCTCGAGGTACGGCTTCAGTTCGGCCAGTGGACGTACGTCCTTGATACCGGCCGCGTCACTCTTCTCGTGGAGCGTCGGCTGTACACCCATCCACACAATGGCATCAATCGTCAGCTCGTCGCCGAAGATGATCTCGCGGTTCTCATCGATATCAATGACCGCCATCAGATCGGCATAGGGCAGACCGAAATAGTAGAGGAACGTAGAGTCCTGACGGAAGGGATACAGGTTGTCTTCAAAGTTGCAACCGGCTTCGTCGTTACCCATGAATAACAACAGGCCCGTGCCTACGGCCTTCTTCAGGGCCTCACGCCGCTGAATGTAAGTTTCTTTCTTGAACATAGTGATTATCGTGCTTTGAAATTAGATA
>CALHPT010000187.1 GCA_938036405.1 uncultured Tannerella sp. | reverse complement strand
GTTAATCGATTTATCTACGATGGCCTGAATGAATTTTACGTGTGGAGTTCCACCATAAATTGGACGTCGATAGACTACACGAAGGAGAAAAGCTCAAATGAGTTTTTCAAACGTTTGATCTATAAAGATGATCGCTGGACAAACCTCACTGACAACGCTAGGGCTTGGACGCAGGCCTTCGCTGGCGTATCGACCACCTATGGTTTCAACCTCCGATTCAGCTATATCGGCGACACAGATGAACTCTTTGCCATCGTCCGTTACGTCTACCCCGGCTCGCCGGCCGACCGCGCAGGCATCCGACGCGGCGACTTCCTGCTCAAGCTGAACGGCGAACCCATCACAGTGAAGAATTATGCCGACCTCTACGACAAGCCTACCATCGTAGTCAACAAAGGCATCCTCAAGGAGAAGAAGCTCTCGGTCGACCCGACCTCCATCGCCATGACTGCTGTAGAAATGTATCAAGATCCCATTCTCAAGGACACCGTGATCAATAAAGATGGGCATCGCGTAGGCTACCTTTGCTACACGGACTACACGGAAAAGTCGCAAAAGGCGCTACTGAAGGTCTTCACGCGTTTTAAGACAGCTGGCGTAACAGACGTCGTGCTCGATCTGCGCTACAACGGTGGCGGCTATGTCAGCACCGCTAATCTACTTTGCAGTATCCTCGCGCCTGAAGCGGTTGTAAAGAAGAAGGAAGCCTATCTACTCAAGACTTGGAATGAAACGTGGCAGAAGCGTTTGGACAACCCAGATGACAGGGACGAGATCTATGAATACTTCGCCGATACACTGGACATAAACATGAACCTCAGCCGCATCTATATCCTTACGGGCAAGGGCACAGCCTCTGCCTCAGAATTGACCCTGACGGGGCTCACTCCGTACATGGATGTGGTACAGATCGGCGATACGACACACGGTAAGTTCTGCGGTGGTATCGTCCTACAACCAGACTATCTAGCTCGTGTTAAGAATTGGTACTACCACAATAACAAGCCGGTAGTTTCCTATCAAGGGATCCAAAGCTGGGGCATGTACGTGATGATTTACAAGTTCTCCAACACACGCAAAGACGAATTCCCGCGCGGCTTCGCGCCGAAGTACGTCGTGAAAGAGCGGCTGCAGGAGCTCTATCCTTTCGGTGATGAGCGTGACCCGCTGCTGGGCAAGGCGCTGGAGCTGATCACAGGCAAGCAGATGGCTAAAGCACGCTCACGCCGCATACTGCCTGCGCTCCGCGAGCTGCCCATCGATAACCCGAACCGCCCGCTGAACGGTAAGGCTATCGATACGCCGCCAGCCGGTCAACGGCTCTTCATGAGCAACAAATAATCCAGCATGGTCATCGCCGCCATCGCCTCGACGAGCGGCACTGCACGGGGAAGGACGCACGGATCCTGGCGTCCTTTCACGTTTATAACCGTTTCGCGTCCGTTGCGATCGACCGTCTGTTGCTCGCGTAGTAAGGTGGCCACAGCCTTGAAGGCAACGCGGAAATAGATGTCTTCGCCGTTGGAGATGCCGCCCTGTATGCCGCCCGAATAGTTCGTGCGAGTGGCGATGCGGCCGCGGTCGTTGCAGAAGGTGTCGTTATGTTCCGAACCGAAGTAGAGGGGAGCGTCAAAGCCGTCGCCGTAGTCGAAGCCCTTCACGGCATTGATGCCGAGCATGGCGGCTCCGAGTGCGGCGTGCAGCTTTCCAAAGACGGGTTCGCCGAGGCCGACGGGCACGCCCGTGATGACGCCCGTGATGACGCCGCCCACTGTGTCGCCTTGCTCCTTGACGCGACGGATCAGCGTCTCCATCTCGGCGGCCTTGCGTGCGTCGGGACATCGCACGGGGTTCGTTTCAGTGAGCGTAAGGTCATAGTCGCGATACGTGCCATCGAGGCGGATACACCCCACCTGCGAGGTATAGGCGCGGACGGTGATGCCCTCGGGTTGCAGGGCTAGTTTGGCCATGGCACCGCCAACACATTGTGCGATGGTGGTGCGTGCCGAGCTACGTCCGCCACCACGCGGATCGCGGATGCCGTACTTCATTTGATAGGTATAGTCTGCATGCGACGGACGATAGAGGTCGCGCATCGCATCGTAATCCTTCGAGTGCTGATCGCGGTTACGGACGAGGAAGGCGATGGGGGTGCCAGAAGTGCGCCCCTCGTAAAGCCCGGATAGAAACTCGACCGTGTCGGGTTCGTTGCGTGATGTGGTCAGCGCGGACTGTCCCGGCCGACGGCGGTTGAGTTCGTTTTGAATAAAGGTCGTGTCCACCTCAATGCCGGAGGGGCAGCCGTCGATGATACCGCCAATGGCTGTGCCGTGCGACTCGCCGAAGGTGGTCAGGCGGTAGTTATTTCCGAACGTATTCATAATAGGGTAGTGACAGCAGGATGTAGTTAGAGGAGGGAGGGTAAAAAGAAGCTCTTCGTCCAACCCTCCGCGGGTTAGGAATGAAGAGCCACTTCAATCAAGTATCGGTGTAGGATCAATGGCAGCAGCCGTCGCAACCGCCACAACCGTCGTGGTCATGTCCGCAGCCGCCACCGTGCATCATCTGCTCCATCTCGGCCAATTCCTCGGGCGTCGGGTCATGTACATCGGCCACTTGTCCGGCGAAGTGCAGCGTCTCGCCCGCCAACGGATGATTGAAGTCCATGACTACAACGTCATCCTTCACCTCCAACACGGAGCCGTTCATATGCTGCCCCTCGGCGCTCATCATAGGCAACGTGGCCCCTTCCTTCACGCGCTCGCTATCGAACACACCGTCTACCATGAAGACACTCTTCGGCAGATCGATCACATTCTCCTCGTCGCGGTTGCCATACGCCTGATCAGGCGTGAGGGAAAACTCGAAGCGGTCGCCGACCTCAAGGCCACTCAGATTCTTTTCGAAGGCCTCCAGCATGGCGCCAATGCCATAGATAAACTTCAGGGGCTGTTCTGGGGTAGCGCGTTCCATCAGTTCGCGATCGTTCGCTTCGCCCACGTGCAGGTCATAGGTGACCGTCACGAATTTGTTCTTTGAAACTCTCATATACATTCTTGTTTTTGAATAGGGGCGCAAAAGTAGACGATTATGGATAAGCCCGCCGGGGCGTAACGTCCCCAGCCGGATCACAGATAGAAGTCCCTCATCAGCTCTTGATACGCCGCCGTCCGACGGTGATCCGGCGTCTCCAGCGTCAGCACCTCCGGCTCGGGGAACGACGGCCGACGCGCCAGCTCAGCCAGCCATCGTTTGGGCGACGCTCCCTCCACGGGCACGACATGCGTCTCGCGAACGAGGTGCAACGCTCTCGCCTCGGCCTGCCTGAGCACGCCCTCACGCTGCACATAGGGCAAGACGAGCGCCACCCGACCATCGTCAGTGAGCAGCGTCGCGGCTACGCTGAGCAGCTCGCCCATCGGCAACGTATCGCTGTGACGCGCCATGCGACGCCCGGCGTCGGGACACTTCAGCGATTCGTCGAAGTAGGGTGGATTGGAGACGATCAGATCGTAGGCCGGGGGAGCCGTAGCGGCATACGTGCGGAAGTCGGCACGGATGACACGAATACGCGCCGCGAAAGGTGACGCATCCACATTATCCATGGCTTGCAGGCAGGCGTCGCGATCGATATCGAGGGCATCAATGCGGGCGTCCGTGTTGCGTTGGGCGAGCATAAGGGCCACAAGGCCGCTGCCTGTACCGACATCGGCGATTCGTCGCGCACCGGACACGTTGGCCCACGCTCCGAGCAGGCAGCCGTCCGTGCCGACCTTCATTGCGCAACGGTCGTGGCGAACGGTGAATTGTTTGAATCGAAAATAGGGATTGGACATGATGTGGGGGACAAAAAATCCCTCCCGGCGCTCACGCGAGGAGAGGGACTAATATAAATATAAAAAATAATTACCCTTATTGATTGGCTCTGAGAGCCTCACAACTCGGGATACACTTTGGGCCGCAAGCCTTATTTCAGGCTGCCGACCATATCTTCTGGCCGCACCCACTCGTCGAACTGCTCCGGGGTGACGTAGCCCAAGCGAACAGCCTCCTCGCGCAGCGTCGTACCGTTACGGTGCGCCGTGTTTGCGATCTCTGCCGCTTTGTAGTAACCGATCTTCGTGTTGAGCGCCGTGACGAGCATGAGACTGTTGTTCACCAGCTCCTTGATGCGTGCATGGTTCGGCTGGATGCCGCGCACGCAGTGCTCCTCGAAGCTCACGCAGGCGTCGCCGATCAGTCGGGCCGACTGCAGGAAGTTGGCGCAGATGACGGGCTTGAACACGTTCAGCTCGTAGTGTCCCTGCGTACCCCCGACCGAGATGGCCACATCGTTACCCATCACCTGGGCAGCCACCATCGTCACCGCCTCGCACTGCGTCGGGTTCACCTTGCCCGGCATGATCGAGCTACCCGGTTCATTGGCCGGGATGATGATCTCGCCGATGCCGCTACGCGGACCGGAAGCCATCATACGGACGTCGTTGGCGATCTTGTTGAGCGCCACGGCCAGCTGCTTGAGTGCACCGTGAGACTCTACCATCGCGTCGTGCGCTGCCAGGGCCTCAAACTTATTCTCAGCCGTCACGAAAGGCAGTCCCGTGAACTCGGCGATGTAACGCGCTACGACCACGTCGTAACCCTTCGGCGTGTTGATGCCCGTGCCTACGGCCGTGCCGCCGAGGGCCAGTTCGCTGAGGTGCGAGAGGGTGTTGCGGAGTGCGCGGAGGCCGTGATCCAGCTGTGCAGCGTAGCCCGAGAACTCCTGTCCGAGCGTCAGCGGCGTAGCGTCCATCAGGTGCGTACGGCCGATCTTAACCACGTCTTTGAACTCTTCGGCTTTCTTCTTCAGCGCGTCGCGCAGGCGCTCTACGCCGGGGATCGTTGTCTCCACGACCATCTTGTACGCCGCGATGTGCATGCCCGTGGGGTAGGTGTCGTTCGACGATTGCGACTTGTTCACATCGTCGTTCGGCTGCAGCGTCTTCTCGCCCTCGCCGATCGTCTTGCCCGCCAGCTGATGCGCGCGGTTGGCGATCACCTCGTTCACGTTCATGTTCGACTGCGTGCCCGAACCCGTCTGCCAGATCACGAGCGGGAACTGGTCATCCAGCTTTCCCTCCAGGATCTCGTCGCACACTCGGCCGATCAGATCACGCTTCTCCACCGGCAGCACGCCCAGCTCATGGTTGGCATAAGCGGCCGCCTTTTTCAGGTACGCAAAGCCATAGATCACCTCCAGCGGCATGGATGCCGACGGCCCGATCTTGAAATTGTTACGCGAGCGCTCTGTCTGCGCTCCCCAGATCTTGTCGGCGGGGACTTTCACCTCGCCCATCGTGTCTTTTTCGATTCTGAAATCTGCCATTGTTCTATATTTTTTGGGTGATGATTCAATTTCTTGGTGACAACCGCGGGCAAAAATAGACGTTCTTGGCAATTTCCGATGCCCACCGTCCGCGCCATGTTGTGCGGCCCTTGCGGAGCACGCTGAAGGCCTTATGGTGTGCCGTTCGCCTCCTGATCGTGGCCGCTCACCGCCCTCGGGATACGTTTTGAGGCTTGCGGGGGCCACGTATCCTCCCACCGACTTCTCCGTGGCCTTTTCTCTTTTCTTCTAAGCATTTACGCGGAATTCGTTCATTCTTTCGGAAAGTTCCGAAAGACTTATACAATGTGCAGCGTACTTTCGGAAAGTTCCGAGAGAGTCATACAACCCGTGTAGTACTTTCGGAAAGTTCCGAGAGACTTATTCAGCCAGTGTAGTACTTTCGGAAAGTTCCGAGAGACTCATTCAACCTGTGTAGTACTTTCGGAAAGTTCCGAGAGGTTTATACAACATACAGCATACTTTCGGAAGTTCCCGAAAGAGATAAATGTAAATAAAACCACTTTCGGAAAGTTCCGAAGCCAATAAATACAAACAAACAATAGCTTAACGACGACTTTCGAGGATGAAATCCATGTCCGTAAAGCCTTCGCAAAGTCTGGCAAGGGCCGAATGAAAGTTCGCAGACGGACATCCTGCCCGAAAAAGCAGGAAGGGGAGTTGTTTCATCATTTAACGAGCTTGAAAAAGGCCCGTGTGGGTGTCGTTGAGGTAATAAATGGGTAGAAATAGGGCCGGATAACTCCGAAACGTGAAAGGGGAAAAGGGGAAGATTCGCCCAAGACGGCCATGGTGCAATCCTCCGATAATTTCGAATCGGCTTCTAAGTTTTCACCCGCTGCTTCTACCTTTGGCAACTCAAAAAAAGGCCTCCCCATCCCCCATTTGCGAGGAGCGGAAGGCCATTCTTATGATCTTCTATGGATAGCTTATTAGAAACATATACGAATGGGCACGCGTTTCTGGAGATGCTGCACGCCTCGGACGAGCAGGTGGCGCTCTTCGACGAGCTGGCAGCGGCCGCGCCCGTGCTCCCGGATGCGGATTTTATGTCGATGCTGAATGCCGGATCGGCCTCGTGGATCTTCCCCTTCATGAAGGCGCTGGATTACGCCACGGAGGCCGCTGGGGAGGATTGGGATCGGGCCATTCTGATCATGGGGCTGTTTATACGCATTGAGGAGTTCCTGCTGGAAGATTTGCGCTTCCTGACCTATTTCCCCGAAAACCGACATACCCTCATCCAGTCGCGCGCAGAGCTCAAATTGCGTCGGGCACGTGTGCGACGCGAGGCACTGCGATTGCTCCGATCCGGCCGCGCGGAGGCCTTTGCGGCCGACTTGGCGGAGAAGGCCGAAACGCCCGGCATACTGCTTTATCAGCCGGAAGATAAGGCGGAGCTTACCAAAGCCCTCTTCCTGCATGATCCGCAGGCGCTGACCGTGGGCATCACGAACTATCTGCGCCTCATCAGGCATTTCGTGGAGCAGGAGGAGGGCCTCTGCCCGCCCGAATACTGGCTCGAGACGTGCGAGGCGATCATCGCCCGGGAGTGCGAAGCGATGGACGAGACGTTACTCACGGGGCAGATCACCCCCGAAGTCCGGCAACGCGCCGAGGGACTGGTGCGCACCGCGGGCGCACTCTTCTTGCTCAGCAAGGCGGCCGATCGGGAGATCGACATGGTGCGCCGACTGATGTTCTATCGCTACCTCTGCGTGCTGGACGAGCGCCATCTGCCGCCGCTGAAAAACCTTATGCTAAGCACCTTTCTCAAGCATAATTGTCGCCCGCCGGAGTACACATGGGAGGAGCTGGTCAGCTTCTCGCTGCCCTCGTTCGTCGGGAAGATCGCCTACTTCACGGAGAACATCCCGGAGGATCGCCGGCCATACACCCTGGAGGGCAAAGGCACCTTCACACTGGCCGAACGACGCATCACACTCGCGCCCTTCAACAATCCGCTCGCGGGCCAACGCATGCACAAACTACTCACCCTCTGGGACGGCAGTCTCCGCATCAACTCCTTTCAAAAGCTGACGACCGACCTCTCCGTAGGCACCGCCGACGGCGAACTGCCCGTCAAGGTGTGGGAGACGGCCATGGCCGATTTCAAGCGGGGGAAGACCGTCATTGAACGCCACGAGACGAAGGAACAACCGCCCGTAGATACGCTGCTGAAGATTCGCATCAAGACGCTCCATCCGGCCTATCCCGCGCTGGCCTTCGCCACCATCGAGGACGACATGTTTGAGGGGAACGGCGCGATACACATCAGCCAAGTGACACGTATCAAGCAACTCACCTCCC